>JAKZVK010000687.1:0-14376 GCA_047516085.1 Bryobacterales bacterium | reverse complement strand
GTGTGACCTTCGGCGGCGGCCCACATCAGGGCCGTCTGTCCTCGCTGCGTTTCTTTGCGATGAACGTCGGCCCCGCGCACCAGTAAGGCTTTGACGACCGCTAACTTGCCGGTTCGCGCGGCTGTCATCAGGGCGGTTTCTCCACCGGCAAGGGCTGTGTTAGGGTCAGCCCCGGCGTCGAGAAAGAGGTTTACCATGGCGCTGCTGCCGTTCGTGCAAGCCGGCGAGAGAGGCGTCACCCTGTAGCGGTTCACGGCTTTGACGTCCGCGCCTTTGCGGACCAAGGCCTCGGCTGTTTCGAAGTCGTCCTGGTAGGCGGCCCAGTGCAGGGCAGTCATGCCGTCGACTTGAGGAGCGTTGACATCGACACCCTGCTCGAGCAGAGCGCGCACGGTCAACGCATCTCGCTCTTCCGCTGCATCCGCCAAGGGCGCGTCAGAGCCAGCCCCAACCAGGCAAACAGCGGAGAGAGCAAGAGCTATTCCGTACTCGCCGAATCGTTTCAGACGCATCGCAATGACTCTTGGCCCGCCGCGGCGATCACACGGAAAGCAGCTCGTCGACCTTTCCCTGGCTGTCGGCGAAGGAGTCAAGCCGTACACCAACCTTCTCGAGCAGCGTCAGGTGCAGATTGGCCAGCGGCGTTGGCTCGGCGTACCTGATATGACGGCCTCCCTTGAGCTTGCCGGCCGCGCCGCCGGCGACCAGGATCGGCAGGTTCACGTGGTCGTGGACGTTGGGATTGCCCATGCCGCTGCCATAGAGGAAGAGCGAGTGGTCCAGCAGTGTCCCGTCGCCCTCCGGAGTCGCCTTCAGCTTCTCGAGGAAGTAGGCGAAGAGCGAGACATGGAAAGCGTTGATCTTGGCGACCTTTGCGATCTTTTCCTTATTCCCCCCGTGACGGGTGAGCGGATGGTGGGGGTCGGGGACGCCGATCTCGGGATAGGTTCGGTTGCTGGTCTCGCGCGCAAGCTGGAACGTAGTCACGCGGGTGACGTCGCCTTGCAGGGCGAGAACCTGTAAATCGAACATCAGGCGTGCGTGGTCGGCATAGGTGGCCGGGACTCCGACGGGACGATCGAGGTCGGGGAGGACATTGTCGGCCGTTTCGGCCTCAGCCTTCTGGATGCGGCGCTCCACCTCACGGACCGTATCGAGATACTCGCTGACCTTGCTGCGATCGTTCGCGCCGAGCTGGTTCTGGAGGCGCGAGATATCGTCCTTGACCCAATCAAGCAGGCTGGCGCGCTCACGAAGAGCGGCGCGGCGGTCTTCGACTCTACCTCCCTCGCCGAAAAGGCGCTCGAAAACGATACGCGGGTGCGCTTCGGACGGAAGCGGCGTCGTGGGTGAGGACCACGAGAGATTGTTCTGGTAGACGCAGGCGAAGCCGTTGTCACACTGGCCAACCATCGAGACCAAGTCCATCGACAGCTCAAGCGATGGCAGTCGCGTTTCCTGACCGATTTGATTGGCGGCGATCTGATCGACGGTTGTGCCGAGGTAGTAGTCGGTGCTTTCGGTCCACTTGGCTTTGGCGGCGCTGAGAAAGGCGGCGTTGGACGTAGCGTGAGTGCCGGGATAGGCGTTTTTCAACTCCATGTTGCTGATGGCCGTGACGTGGTCCCGGACTGAGGCGAGCGAGCTGAGGCTCGGCGACAGCTCGGATAGGTCGTTTTCGCTACGAGGGGTCCAGCGCGCGACATCCGACCCCATCGGCATGTAGACGAAACCGAGACGGGGCCGCGGACGGGCCGGGGTCGAGGCCTGGGCGGTCATGGCCGGAACCATGGCGTCCAGTAGCGGGAGGGAGAGTGTGGCGCCGACGCCTCGCAGGAACGTTCTTCGCGGCAGTGCTTTCTTCGTTAGGATCATCTGGACTCCCTCATTTGAAACGGCGTGCTGCTTGTGATTCCTATGATAAGTGAAGAAAAGCGGAAATCCTCGGCTTGCGCGGCGCGGACGATCTTCCTGACCGCCGGAGCGTCGTAATGTTCGACGCCGCGCCCCAGGGCATAGGTCAGGAGTCTTTCGGCCAAGACGCCGGTGAAAATCTTGGGGCGGCTGAGTAGGGCCCGCTGGAGTCCGGCGACGCCGTCGAACTCGCTGCCGTCGGGAAGGCCTCCGGAAACATCGATGGGCTTCCCTCCTTCGAAGGTCCGCCAGCGGCCTACTGCGTCGTAGTTCTCCAGCGCGAAACCGACGGGATCCATGAGTTGATGGCAGCCGGCGCACGCGGCATTCACGCGATGCGCGGCCAGTCGTTCGCGCATCGAAAGGCCCTTGCCCGCTACAGTGCTCTCCTCCAGTACGGGTACATTCGGAGGCGGCGGGGGCGGCGGGACTCCGAGGAGATTGTCGAGCACCCACTGACCACGAATCACCGGGGACGTGCGCGTGGGGTAAGACGTGACCGTCAGGATGCTGCCGTGGCGAAGCAGTCCGCCTCGTTTGCTGTCGTCGTCGAGCGAGATGCGCCGGAAGCGGCTGCCGTAGACGTTCGGGATGCCATAGTGCTTGGCGAGGCGCTCGTTGACGAACGTGTAGTCCGCATCGAGCAGGTCGAGAACGCTTCGATCCTCTCGCACAATGCTCTCGAAGAAAAGTTCGGTCTCCTGACGGAAGGCTTGGCGAAGGTTGTCATCGAAGTCAGGGAAGCGGCGCATGTCCGGAGTGATCGCCGCCAAGTTCCTCAGATGGAGCCACTGCGAAGCAAAGTTGGTGACCAGGGCGTCTGAGCGCTGGTCGGCCAGCAGGCGACGGACTTGCTGTTCGAGCAGTGCCGGCTTGCCGAGATCTCCGCGAATGGCCGCATCAAGCAACTCGTCGTCCGGAATGCTGCTCCACAGAAAGAAAGACAACCGCGACGCCAACTCCAGGTCGCTGATGCGGTAGGCCGTATGGGGCTCGATACCGTCAGGGTCTCGTTCGACGCGGAACAGAAACTCCGGACTGACTAATAAGGCGCGCAAGGCCATTTCGATCCCCGCGTCGAAGCCGTCCTTGGCCCGTGCTTGCCGGTAGAACTCGAACGGCCTTTCGAGGTCCGCGTCGGTGACCGGCCGGCGGTAGGCCCGGCGCATGAGCGTCTCGAGGATGCGTTTGGCGCAGCCATCTTCCTCGCCGGCCTGCTTCGGCCGGCACACGAAAATCCGGCGGCGGCTCGGCGTCTCCCCGGGGCCCTTCGCTTCATAGGGGCCGAGGATCGAGATCGAGTAGACAGCCGGCTGTTGCCGCGGATGCCGATAGTAATTGAAATGCGCCTGATACGGCTGACGTGCCGTTTCGAGCAGCACAGAAGGCTTTTTTGGGAACGTCACGCCAATCTCGTGGGGCCCGGCTCCGCCCGGCGCGCGGAGTTTTAGGTGCTGGTCGGTGGTGCGATGATCGTCGCCACGCGGGGGCGGCTTCACCGTGAACAGCCCAAGCCGTTCTCTGTCCAGCAGCAGTTCGACTTCGTGGGGCTCTCTCAAACCCTCGATGTGCTCGTTGCGGTCCCGCGCCAAACGAACCGAAATTTCGTATTCGGCGTCAACCGGAAACGTATAAGGGACAACCGCGCCGCCGCGGGTGCCGAGTGGGAGACCGTCGAAGTGCTCCTCTTGGGTGAGGTCTGGCGGGATGCGAATGGTGTCGCCGCCAGGCGAGCGGGAGGGCCGTCCGACGGCCAAACGGCTGATCTTCTCGGCTGCCGAGAGATAGCGGTCCAGCAGTGTCGGCGAGAGCTCGCCGACAGTCACGTTGTCAAAACCATGGCTGGATTCGTCGCTCGGCAGCAGGGCGGCTACGTCTACATCGAGCGCGACAAGGTCGCGGATAGCATTGCGGTATTCGGTTCGGTTCAGCCGCCGGAAGGTATCGGTTCGGCCGGGATTGGGGTGAGCGGCGGACGCGCTGTCCAGCGAGGACTCCAGCGACTCTACGACGGTGTTGTACGTGGGCTCATCCGGGCGCGGTACTCCCGCCGGCGGCATCCGTCTCGCGCGGAGCCTGCGGACGACTTTCTCCCATACCTCAGGGTGGCGGCTAGTGTCTTCGCGGCTGATGGTGTCGAGAGCGAGCCCCGCCGCTGTTGTCGTGCTATTGTGTCGGCCGATGCAGTACTGGCTGACGAAAGCGCGCTTGGGTGAGTCCGAAGATGGAGCGGCGACGACGCCGATGGCGCCAGCGGCCACGAACAGGATCAGAGTCCAGCAGCGTGTCCACCTAGCCGAGCAGATCACGAGATCACATCCCCCGACATAATATCAGGGTCTCCGTTCGCCGAAGGCGCCCGGACATCCTCAGCACGCTCGGTCAGGGCGGCATCGAAACAACCCATGGGCCGCTAGCAGCGGCTCGGACGAGGCCATGAAATTCGTCTCCTACGATCCCGAAGGCTTCTACGACGAGATGTTCTCGCCCGACGGGCAGCCTCGTCCCTACTCCCGCGTGCTTTTTGACCGTGTGCAGGCGCTCGACGACGAGGAGCTGACACGGCGTCACCGGGCGGCCGAGAGCGCCCTGATGCGAATGGGCATCACCTTTAACGTCTACGGCGCGGAGGAAGGGACCGAGCGGATCTGGCCATTCGACATCATTCCGCGGCTCGTTCCCGCTTCGGAGTGGGGCTGGATGGAGCGTGGCCTGCGGCAACGCATCTACGCTCTGAATCTCTTCCTCAACGACGTCTACCACGAGCAGAAGATCGTTAATGACGGCGTGATCCCGCGCGAAATCATCGAGTCGGCGGAAGGCTTTCGGCCCATCTGCACAGGGCTTGACCCGCCCGGTGGTGTCTGGTGCCACATCACCGGCACGGATTTTCCTTCCCTCGTGGCGGTATAATTTCCTCAGGTTAAGGCGAGTCCATGATCGGCCAAACCATCTCGCACTACAAAATCACCGACAAGCTCGGTGAGGGTGGGATGGGTGTCGTCTACAAGGCCGACGACACCAACCTCAAGCGTCCCGTCGCCCTTAAGTTCCTCGCCGCGCACCTGCTCGGCGACGAGGAGATCAAGGCCCGCTTCCGGCGCGAAGCGGAAGCAGCCGCCTCCCTGAACCACCCCAACGTTTGCCACGTTTACGAAATCCGCCAGGTCGAGGCCAAGACCTTCATCGCGATGGCCTTCATCGAAGGCGACCCGCTGGAGAAGAAAATTGCCGAGGGCCCGCTGAAGCTGAACCAAGCCCTCGACATCGCGATTCAAACCGCCAAGGGCTTGCAAGCCGCGCACGGTAAGAACGTCGTTCATCGTGACATCAAGCCGGGCAATGTCATGTTGGGCGGCGACGGCCAGGTCACCATCATGGACTTCGGGCTGGCCCAACTCACCGACCGCTCGAAACTCACCCGCCTCGACGAGACCATGGGCACGGTGACCTACATGTCCCCCGAGCAGACCTACGGGATGGAGCTGGACCACCGCACGGACCTTTGGTCGTTGGGCGTCGTGATCTACGAGATGGTCACCGGGCAGCAGCCCTTCAAGGGCCACTACGACAAGGCGGTGATGTATTCCATCACCAACGAAGAGCCGGAACCGATGACGGGGCTGCGCACCGGCGTCCCGATGGAGTTGGAATTACTGGTCGCGCGACGAGCGCTATCAGCACACCGACGAACTGCTTCTCGACCTGCGCAGCCTGCAGAAGAAACTCGAATCCGGCAAGTCGACAATCATGCGCCCCGCCCCGGCGGGCTCTGTAGGGGCACGGCATCCCGTGCCCGCCGCGGGTGAGGAGACAACAGGAACACGGGCACAGCATGCTGTGCCCCTACATTCCTCGGCGGAGGGGTCCGACCACCCGCTCGTGAAGTACCGCGTCATCGAGCACGGGCAGGAGACGGGCGACTCCATCCGCTATGTTGCCGAAGACACCGAACTGCATCGCTCGGTCGCGATCCGGGTCTTGCCGCAATCCGCGGAGCAGCAGATCGAGCGCGCGCAACGGCGCAAGCAAACCGTGCTCCTAGGGACCACAGCGCTGGCCGTGCTGCTCGCCTTGGCCTTCGCCTTCCTCCCGCTGTTCTCCTCGGCTCCCGCTGCTGAAACGGCGGTACGGCGATTCTCGTTTTCACCTGCGAATGTCGCCAGCGGCCGCATTTCTCCCGATGGCAAGTACATCGCCTATCGGACCGCGAGCGGAGGCGAGAGCGCTCTATGGATTCGCCCGCTGGATAGCGAGACGTCCCGCAAACTGGAAGGGACCGAGGGCGTTCGAGGCGGCCACTGGTCGCCGGACAGCCGGTCCATCGTCTTCGGCACCGACCGCGAGCTGAAGCGGATTTCACTCGACGGAGGCAACCCGATCACCCTGTGCGAGTTGCCGGCGTCGGAGGAACCCTTTTCGTTTGGGGGAGCGTCGGAGAATCCTGACGGCAATCGAATCGTCTTCTCTTCGGGCTTGCGGTTGTACGAGATTGCCGCCCGCGGCGGCGAACCCAAGCTCCTCTTTGAGCCGGATGAGTCCGAAGAGCTGCAGTACTTTATGACTCCGCATTTCCTGCCGCCGGGCGCCGATTCCGAGGGGCTGATCTACACAGCCGCAACAGGCCCAGGCGATCACAGGGTGGTGCTGCTGGACCTAAGAACAGGTGAACGCCGCGAGCTGACGGCGGGATCGTGGCCGGTTTATTCGCACAGTGGGCACCTGCTCTATCATCCCGGCAACAGCACTGAGACTGGGTTGCGAGCCCTCCCTTTTTCGATCGAGAACCTGGCGGCGACCGGGGAGGCTTTTCCAATCGAAGAGGCGGGACGTTGGCCCAGTATCGCCGGGGACGGTACGTTGACGTACACCGATTCCAGAAGGTCCGCGGGTCTTCGGCAACTTGTCCGGAAGGATCGTACCGGCACAACGCTGGGCAAGATCGGCCAGCCGCAATCTTCCGTGTTAGTGCCGAGCCTGTCCCCGGATGGCCGCTTGGTGGCGGTCCACGCCAGCGAGAACGGCAACACCGACATTTGGCTGCACGAGGTGGACCGGCCCGTCAAGACTCGCTTGACGTTCCACGAGAGAGCGGACGCTCAACCTAAATGGCTGCCATCCGGAGATGCCATCGCCTTTTCCTCGGGCCGCTCGGGAAAGGGTGGAAACTTGGAGCTTTACGTGCAGCGGATCGGCGGAAACAGCACGGCCGAGCCGTTACTGAAACCCGATCCGTCCGTTCGGCGATGGGTTGCCGACTGGTCGAGGGATGCTCGTCTCGCGTTGTTCTACGAACGGCCCTCGTCGGACCCTCTCGGTCATGACCTGTGGTATCTGGAGCGCCGCGATGACGGCAGCAGCTATCAGGCTGTGCCCTTCTTGCAGACTCCGTTCAGCGAGATCACGGCACAGTTCTCCCCCGATGAGAAGTGGGTTGCCTATACGTCCAACGAATCGGGGCGTTACGAGGTCTATATCCGTTCGTTTCCCGATGGCGGAGGCAAGCGTCTGGTGTCGGTCAACGGTGGCGGCCAGCCGCGCTGGAGCGACGAGGCAGGGGAGCTTTTCTACGTGGAGGAGTCCACCTTGATGGCCGTCCCGGTCTCGACCCGTACCACGCTGACCATCGGCGAGCCGCAGCGGCTTTTTTCTTCGAGTGGTCTCTTCAGAGCCAACCACGCCTACATGTACGACATCACGCCCGACGGCCAGCAATTTGTGATGGCGGAGGCGGCGGCCACCGAAGCTGCGAGTGACGAAGCAGAGTCCGACGGTGAACCACAGACCTCGATCCGGATCGTTCAAAACTGGTACGAGGAGTTCCGCAACCGCGAGCAGGACTGACTCGCCGTGGTCGGCCAAACCGTCTGGCTTTTCAAGGCCGCTTGACGGCAACCGGAGCCCTCGGGAGGATTCTAGATGACAGTCCTCATCGCGCTGTTCGGTGCGGCAATCGCAGCTCTCGGAATCCTCGGCTTCGTTCGCCCGAGCAGACTTGTGGGCTTTGCTACATCTACTTTTCAGTCTCGGGCTGGTCTCTACTGGGCGATGGGTATCAGGGTCGTCTTAGGACTGCTGCTGCTTGCCGCCGCTTCCGAATCGCGCTTTCCACAGGCGTTGCGGGTCCTTGGAACGATCTCTTTGGTAGCGGCAGCGATTTCGCCGATAGTGGGTTTCGCACGTCTGAGACAGTTCGTGCAGTGGTGGAGCGAGCGTCCGGCGAGCTTGATTCGAGCGTCGTCTCTGGTGACGGTGGGTTTGGGAGCTTTCCTGATTTACGCAGTTTGGTAGGTTCTCTGGCCTGACAGCCGTCCATAGATTGTGGGTTCGGTTCTTCTCGCCGGATCGGGGTCGGTGAGACTTGCAGCGCCCGCGACCCTCACCGGGAGAGCGCCAGCGCCAGAATCGCCCCGGCCACCAGCAGCAAGAAATAACCGAAGCGCTGCTGTAACGCTTTGGGCCCGGCGTGCAACGCCAGCCGCGGCCCGATCTGTGCGCCTACGGCAATGAATGCCGCCAGCAGCAGCGTCGGGCCCAGATCCCACGAGCCGGCGGCGGCTAGATGCCCGAACAGGCCTCCGAGCGCCGTGAGACTCACCATGACGGCGGAGCAGCCGAGCACCACGTCCATCGGCATCCGGAACAGCAACGCCATCACGGGGATCTTGAGGAATCCCCCGGCCACGCCCGCCAGGCCGCTGAATACGCCGATCAGGAAGAACACCGGCAGGCCCTGCAGTAGGTTCACGTCGTAGGCGCGGTTTCCATGCCGCCGCCACACGCCAACATGGGACCCGTTCGCGGGAGCCGCTTGCGACGGCGGCAGGTCGCGCAACATCGAGAGAGCAGCCATCATCACGAGCAGCGCCAGAACCAGCAGCAGACCCTCTTCAGGAAAGCGTTTCGCGTAGAAGCCACCCAGATAGCCGCCCGTGACGGCCGGCGCCTCCAGCGTCAGCGCCACCGGCCAGTCGATCTTGCCGGCCTTGCGGAAGATCAATGTCGACGAGACCGAGGTCACGATGATGAACAGTTGGCTGCGGGTGGCCGCCTCGTAGAAGTCAACCCCGAACAGCACCTGAATCGGCGTATAGAGCACGCCGCCGCCCAGCCCCTGCATCGAGAAGGCGACAGCGCTTGCGCCCAAGACAAGCGCCAGGAAGATGATCTTCACACCGAACATACTGCGAGAAAGCGAAAGGACCGCTGAGTGGCCCGCGGCACAACGAGGCTATACGAGCCTGCGACAGAGAACCGCTCACGAGACCCCGCTAGCGAAACGTTCAACCATCTCAAATCTGGCGCCCGCCTGCAAGCCGATTCCCTTGAAGTGATTCCCTTGAAGTCGATCGAAGCTTCCATCCTCCGCCGCGACAGCCTCTACAATAGCGTCCATGAAAACAGCCTTCCTAACCTTTGCCCGGAAGCCTGCCCGTGCCCTTGCACTCGCTTCTTTAGCCTGCCTCGCATCCGCCTTCGCGCAGGACGTCACCGCGCTCCACCGCGACGCTTTTGTGATGGACGCGCACATTCACGTGATGACGCGCCAACTGCTGCAAGGGCTCGACATCGGCGACCGCTATCCCACCGGCGACGTCGATCTTCCACGTGCGCGCGAGGGCGGCCTCGACGCCATGTTCTTCTCGATCTACACGCCCGAGGCCTACTACACGGGCCGCTACGAAGTGAAGAACACCCTGCGCGTCCTCTCGCTCGCCCGCGACCAGATCGAAAAGAACCACGAAGTGATCGAGATGGCGCTCACCGCCTCCGACATTGAACGCATCAACCTTAAGGGCAAGATGGCCGCGTTCATCGACCTCGAAGGGGAGTTCGACATGGACGGCGACTTGAACGTCCTGCGTGGCTTCTATCGCCTGGGGCTGCGCTCGGTGCAGTTGACCGCGCACAACTACACCAACAACTACGCCGACTCCTGCTGCGACGTTCGCAAGTGGCAGGGGCTCAACGAGCAGGGCCGCAAGGTGGTGCGCGAGATGAACCAGCTCGGCATGGTCATCAACGTGGCGCACGCCTCGGAGGAAACCATGCTCCAGACTGTCGAGCTGAGCGAAGACCCGGTGATCTTCTCCCACGGAGGGTACCGCCACTTCGTCGACATTCCCCGCTCGATCAGCGACAAGGCCGCCAAGGCGATCGCGGCCAAGGGCGGCGTGATCGGTTTGCAGTGGGGCAGCACGTTCAACAACCCCAAGTACTACGCCTGGCGGCACGAAGGCCGGCCGCGCCGCGGGGCCGACATCTCGACGCGGCTCGGCAGTTGGGCGGGCTTGTCGATCGCGGAAGTCGATGCGCGGATGGCCCCCGGACTCGGACGCCCCCGCAAGCCGCTCCCGGATGAGTACTGGATGAAGACCGACCAGTTGGCGAAGGTGATCGATTACGGCGTCAACCTGGTCGGCGACGACCACGTGGGGCTCGGCTCCGACTTCGATGGCGGTCCGCCACTGCCGCGCGAGATCAAAGACATCAGCGACTACCCCGAAATGACCAAGGCGCTGAAGCGCCGGGGCTATACGGACGAGCGCATCAAGAAGATCCTCGGGCTCAATTGGCTGCGCGTCATCCGCGAGGTGACTGAGGAATAGCGCCCCGGGCGTGCCTCCACCTTTCACCGTCGGACTCTTCACACTCCTCTCTCGGTATGACCAGCGGGTGCGCCGGCCTAAGGCGAGCCCTTCACCGCACTGCGCCCTACAAGAATCCCGCAAAAAAAGGTCTAGAAAACCAACTCTTTGGCCGAGGAGATTGGCAGGGAGATTTTATCCATGTCAAAGAAATTCGAACTCATCCGAGCCCGTTTGCTCATGCTGATTCACGAGACCGAAGCGCAGGACATGGTCGAGTACGCTCTACTCGCCGGGTTCGTGGCGGTCGCGGCCGGGGCCTTGCTACCGGGCATCAGCACCAGCGTCAGCACGATCTTCTCGCGAATGGGAAGTGTGTTGACCGCGGCAGCAGCCTGACAAGTCAGGGTCCAGAGCCGCGTGCGGCTCTGGACCAAGGCTTACCCATTCCTTCACCACTCCCGGTGGCCGGCATTTGAGGTTTTACTTTCGTCGAAGAAACGTAGTGCCGCAGTGCCACCACTTCTGCCCCGGAACTGCTTCCGGCCTCTTGCAGCCGGCCTATTGGCACTCCACGTCAACGCGCCGATTGAGGGAGCGGCCGGCCTCGTCGTTGTTGGATGCGATTGGTTCCAGTTCGCCCTTCCCTACCGCAGTGATCCGCGTAGCGCCTATTCCGCGTCGCGGAGGGGGGGCTGCGAGTCCGACGATGTCGGCGAATCGGTCGCGACGGCGTCGTCCTCACCGCCGGAGCAAGCCGCTCCGAAACAGAGCGGCGCAGGCCAGCAAGGCCGTGACACATCGAAGCTTGGGCATCGGTGGGCTCCTCGTTGTTCGTATCGTGCAGCCTCTCAGACGGGCCACAGCAAAATCCTAGCTTGTTGACGAGGGACGGTTCCTCGTCTGGGGGCGAGTCCGCGGGTGTCGGTTGCCTGCGGTCTTCAGCGGTCGCTATGCTCCTTTTCTAAGCAGATCGTCTAGCGACAGCTTCTCGAAGACCAGGTGGGCCTGGCTGCCTTCGTAGACGATGCCGACGTGGTGATCGTCGATGCGGGTCAGGCTCGGGTAACCATTGCCTTGCCCCTCGTCGAGCAGCAGTCTATACTTTTCCGGCCAGGTTCGGCCCTCGTCGAAACTGATTTGGATGGAGTGGTGATTGCGCCCCGTTTGCGAATACGGGTTGGCGAACACCAGAACGTGCTTCGATTGCCCTTCCTCTTGATAGTCAACCCGCAGCAGACTGCCGTTGCAATTCGGCTCGATGAGCGTCTTGCGATGGGTTGGGTGTGGCCGCCAGGTGCGGCCGAGGTCGTCGGTCACGTACACCGAGCGAAGCCCGGTCGGCTTCTCTGTACGTGCGTTGAGCATGATCGAGCCGTCGTCTAGTTGAACGGCTTGACATTCTGTGTTGCCGACGGCCGAGGGGGACCCGACGGTCCAGGTGGTGCCATGATCGCGGCTGACGATGAGCGTCGAGAACCGGCGGTCGTTTTCGTCGCGCCCTTGGCCGGGCAGCACCAGGGTGCCGTCGCACAAGGTGATGCCTGCTTCCGGGGACGGGGCGATAAGAATCCACTCGGCCTTCTTGAGCTTGCGAGTCATGTTTTCCGGCTTGGTCCAGGTCAGGCCGTCGTCTTTGGAGCTCACCATGAGGAACTGGGCGGCCTTGCCGATTTCGTAGCCCGGCTCGGAGCCGTCGCCGTCCCATTGGTGCTTGCCCAGCTTGCCCCACATCCACATGGCGCCGCAAAAGATCTCTCCGGTTTGCTCGTCCACGACGATGCCCGGATCGCTGCAGCCGTTTTGTTCCTGGGGCAACCCGCCGTACTCACCCATGTCCATGATCACGCGCGCCGGCTCCCAGGTGCGTCCGCCGTCGGTGCTGCGGCTGAGACCGATATCGATATCTTCTTGGAGATCCCGGCGCTTGCGGCGGCGCATGTCGTAGACGCACAACAGGGTCCCTTTCGGCGTCGTGGCCAGCGCCGGGATGCGGTAGGTGTGCACGCCGTCATCGTAGTGTCGGCGCAGCGCGATGCCGATACGCTTGCGGACTAGGGGCGTCGAGTCGCTTGGGGTAACCGAACCTGCCGAGGTTTCGATCGTTGTACACTGGGCGGCCACTTTACGGGACAGGTCCGCGGTGGGCCGCAGCTTGCAGGCCAGCCAGAAGACATTGGCTCCGGGCCGCAACGCCTGATCGCCGCTGAATGTCAGCTCCGCGGCCGGCTCTGACGGCCCCCCGAACGGCGTTGCCGTCAACTCAGCTAACAATTCCTGTTTGTCGACGGGAAATGAACTTCCGCTGTGAACGTGGTCGAGCTCTTCCGATCCCTTGTCCTCGGCGTAGAACAACCTTAGAGTCTCGATGTCCTCCAACTCGTCGGTGCCGGAGAGTGAGAACGTAAACGAGGTCGCGTGGACGTCCGGTTGCCCGACATCCACCGTGACGCGGATCAATTCACTGTGGTCGTTACGAATCAGCACCGGATGAACGCGCTGACTGGCCGTTGCACCGACGTCAGCGGCGGCGCAGCTCGAAGAGTTGAGCACGGTGGCCGAAACGCCGGCGCCCGTCGCCGCGGTGATTAGAAAATGCCGCCGGTCAAGAACCCTGTTGTCAGGCATGTGGTCCCCCGAGTTTCGCTGAGATTGACGTAGCCAGTGTAATCGAGCCTGTCCCGATTGTGTGCGATTGTGTGGCTCCGCTTCCCACAGGTGGTTGAAGTTTGGCGGTCGCGGGCGGACATGCCCGGGAAAGCCCGCTTTTCGTGCAGGAATACCCTCTCGCCCCGAGGGCGTTCAGCCCGCTGGACGGGTATCGGTTGAGCATGATGGTTGACGCGCTGAGCGAGGCCGGGGAAGGCGTCGAGCATAGGATTGTCGAGCCTGGGACCGGTGTCCGTGGACGCCGGTCCCAGGCCCCTCACCTTTATGGGTTGGGCACTTACCCGGGGTTGCACCCCGGGCTAGTATTGACAGCGATGACGCTTCGCGGCCCGAGCGTTTTTGCGCATCAACTTACAGGGTCAACGAGTCACGTGACCAGACATCCGTGTGCGCGCATCGGGTCACCTCACCTCTGCGGGTCGGGGACCGTCGCGGAAGATTCAGTTTGGGTTTTCAGGCCCGCCAGCCAGTCCCCGAACCGAGGCGTATCGCTTGATCGCCGGAAGGTAACTGGTTTACTCGCCCGTCGCGTCACTCCCCCGTCTCGGGGTCGACCCAGGAGGCACTATGGTCTCCCGACATCGCCAGCCTCTCGGGGGGTGAGTCGATCTTGAAGATCGACCAGGGGCCGGGCAGATACGGGTAGCGCTCGATCACGCTCTCGTCGATCTCGACGCCGATGCCGGGCTTGTCGGGAACGACCAGGTCACCGGCCTCGATTTGCAGCGGCTCGGTGAGGATATCGTCGGCAACCAGGAACGGGTACATGCCGGGCTTGCCGCGATTGGCGTGGCAGGGGTATTCGAGCCATTCAATCACGTCCGAGCCCCAACACACACCCAGTTGCGCGGCGGCGATGACCTCGAGCAGCGTGCCCCAACAGTGGAACGCGAAGCGAATGCCCTTTTGCTGGGTGGCCCCGAAGAGGCGGCGGCCCATCTCGAAGCCGCCCTGGCAGCAGACGTCCATCTGGACGTAATCGACGGCGTCCGACGAGATCAGATCGAGAAACGACGGCTCGTCAGGCTCGTGTTCGCCCGAGGCGACCGGCACGGATTGGCTCTGGCGCAGTTTGCGGTAGGAGGCGTGATCGTCGGGCGGCAGCGGTTCCTCGACCCAGGTGGGATGGTAGGCGGCCATGTCCTTCAAGAGCTGCTCGATCGTTTCGTAGGAATAGGTCTTGTCGCCCATGCGCCACCAGGCG
>JAKZVK010000686.1:0-3320 GCA_047516085.1 Bryobacterales bacterium | reverse complement strand
GCTGTGGGGCCACGCCCTGCATTCCTCCGGCTTCGTGGCTCCCACCGCTTCACCACGAAGTGACGAGAATACCCTCCACAACCCCTTTCCCGCCGTCTTCTATAGCTCCCGCTATAGTTGACTGGGCCAATGCCCAGGGCGTGGACGGGAGTCCACGCTCGCGACACGCCATGGCGTGCCCGCCAGCCAGTATGCTGCGACCGACGCGCGCTGCACCTTTTGTAGGGGCGGGCCCCCGCGCCCGCCCGGCTGCAGCGACGGCCACCGCTGCCGTTGACCAATACAAAGATTCGGCTCCAAGCGCCCCACCACGCTATGGGACAATGATGTTTCGAACCCGCAACGCCCCACCCCGCGCAACCCATGACCGACGCAGGCTTCCTCGAACAGGTTGAACAAGCCGCCGCGGACCCATCGCGCGTCCTCGAGCTAACGCTGTCGCACTTCCGCGCCGATACCGGTACACTGCACGAGATGGGACCCGACGGCATGCTCCACCTCAAAGCCTGGACCGGCGGAATCCCCGAGCAACTTCTGCCGCTCATCGAAACCATCCCGGTGGGCAAAGGCATCGCGGGCCTGGCGGTCGAGCGGCAGGAACCGGTCAACATGTGCAACCTGCAAGCCGACCAAAGCGGCGACGTGCGGCCGCGGGCGAAAAAAACGGGCGTGCAGGGTTCGATCTGCGTGCCGCTGATGACCGGCGGCAAGGCGGTCGGCGCGCTGGGTGTCGCCACCCAGCAAGAACGCGACTTCTCCGACAGTGAGATCGCCCTGCTGCTCGAAGTCGGCCAACGGCTCACTGGATGCATCGCAAGCGGGCCATGAAAGGGCCCTAGTGGAATGTTGCAGATACTCGCTAGCCGTAATATCCAGACAGACTGTAGGGGCGGGCCCCTGCGCCCGCCCGCGTACCTGGCAAGAGTGTCGGGCCGTCATGTGGCGTAAGCCTCCAGGCTTGCCGAGTCTCGATTCTTCGGGACTCAGGTCAGCAAGCGATCGAGCAGCGGCTGTGGCCCGTGGACCTGAGAACCGAGGAATCGGTTCTCCGCAACCCTGGAGGCTTACGCCACACTAGCACCGAACTTATCGGTTTGAGGTCGCAGACTTCGCTAGCGGTCAAGCTCATAAAACTACAAGAGTAGAATAGCAAGAATCCGGGTCAAACGAGAACCACACCCATGGACGTCATCACCATAGAAAGCATGATCAAGCCGGATAACCCCTTCATCCGGCTCAACCCCAAAGACAACGTCGTCGTGGCGCGCATCCCGCTCTCGGCCGGCGTCACCGTATCGTTCGAGGGCACGGAAATCACGATCCGCAATGCCATCGGCGCGGGCCACAAGGTGGCGGTGAGCGCCATCCCGGCCGGCGGCGCGGTCTTGAAGTACGGTGAGAACATCGGCACGGCCGGCGAGGCCATCGAGCCCGGCGATCTTGTCCACGTGCACAATCTACGCTTCGGCGTGGGCGATCGGGAGTACGAATTCTCGACCGGCCTTCAAGATCTGGCCGGCATCCCTCTGGTGAGCGAAAGAACCTTCCAAGGCTACCCCCGCGCCGACGGACGCATCGGTACGCGCAATTTCGTCGCGATCCTGGGCGCCAGCAACTGCGCCGCCTTCGCCAGCCAGCAAATCGAGGCCCAGTTCGTCGGCGAGTCCTTCGAAGGGACGGGGATCGACGGCGTTGTTGCTTTTCCTCACGCCGACGGCTGCGGCCAGTCCAATGGGGCGGATATGGACCTGCTCCGCCGCACCCTCGACGGCGTGGCCGACCACCCGAACATCGCCGCGGCCGTGGTCGTGGGCCTCGGCTGCGAGGTCAACCAGGTTAGCTACTACATGCGTCCCGACGGGCCCTCGGCCAACGGCGGTCCGCGGCGGGGTTTGACTCTGCAGGAGAGCGGTGGAACTACACGGATAGTTGTTGACGGCGCAAAAGCCGTCTGGGAGCTGATCGAAGAGGTCGGCAAGCTGTCCCGCGTCGACTGCCCGGCCTCGAAACTGGTGGCGGCGCTCGAATGCGGAGGCTCCGACGCCTTCTCCGGCATCGCGGCCAACCCGAGCGTCGGCTATTTCTCTGACTTGCTCGTCAAGCAGGGCGGCACCGTGTGCCTGGCCGAGACCACCGAGGTCTACGGCGCCGAGCACCTGCTCACTCGCCGCGCGGTGAGCCGCGAGATCGGGGAGAAGTTGCTCGACAAGATCGAGTGGTACAAGTGCTACGTGGCCGGTTTCGGTCTCGGCATCAATTTCGATTCGAACCCCTCGCCCGGCAACAAGGCGGGCGGCCTCACCAACATCGCCGAGAAGTCGCTCGGCGCGGTGGCCAAGGCGGGCACGTCGAACCTCACCGCTGTCTACGAGTTCGCCGAGCGCATCACCGAGACCGGCTTCGTCTTCATGAACACGCCGGGCTATGACGCAACCTCGGTCGCGGGCATGGCGGCGGGAGGCTGCAACGTTTGCCTGTTCACGACGGGCCGCGGCAGCGCCTTCGGGTTCCCGTCGGTCCCCGTGGTGAAGATTGCTTCGAACTCGGCAACCGGCCTGCACATGGACCAGGACATGGACGTCAACTGCGGCTCGATCGCCGAGGGCAAAGAAGACATCCCGACCGTGGGCAAGCGCATGTACGACTTCGTGCTAGAAGTCGCCTCCGGCCGCAAGACCTTCTCTGAAGAGCTAGGCCACCGCGAGTTCATCCCCTGGCGCATCGGTCCGGTTATGTAGCGGTCACGCGCCTCGTTCACCCAGGGTCATCAGCTTGGCCCATCGGCCCCGATCTGTAATGGCCTACCGCCGTCCTACACCACGGTTCTCGGCCTGGCGCATCGGCTCAGCTTTTGTAGGGGTGGACCGCAGTGTCCACCCCGGCGCCGCAGAGTCGCTCGCGCCTTCAAGTTAGAGACAAGCCGAGTTGCCAAGCCCCACTGCCGGGCGGACGCAGCGGTCCGCCCCTACGAAGAGTCCTGGCCTCGTCGGCGTCAAACCTATGCCATGATGTTATCCGGCTCGCGCGGGTTGGTTCGTTCGCACTGTTCGTCCGCCGCAAGCAACGAGGTCAATCATGATGTCGTACCGCATCAACCGCAGAGAGTTCGCCGCCCTCGGCGTCGGGGCCATCGCCGTCACCGGCTGCGGTGAAACCGAAGCTCCCCAGCCGGCCACCGGCGGCTCGTTGATCGGTGCCAAAGCGGTCAAGCCAAGCCAGGTTGGCCAGGAAGTTCTCGACTCGGGCGGGAACGCCATCGACGCGGCCATCACCGCCGCTCTGACCGCCGGCGTAACCGAGTTGGCGGCCTGCGGCATCGC
>JAKZVK010000685.1:0-2546 GCA_047516085.1 Bryobacterales bacterium | reverse complement strand
GCCAAGTAGTGGTTGTAGCCCGCGGCGAACCCGGCGAGCCAGTCGCGGTACTGGCGGCTCTGCGAGCGGAGGTGCTCGGAGGCTCGCTGATGAACCCCGAGGGCCTTCATTGCAACATCGCTATAGAAGTGGCGGTTGCCTCCGCCGGGCCCGAAATAGCGTGATCGCTCGCCGCGGACGCGAACCACCTGATCGGCGATCGAGCAAAGGTGATCTTCGGCTTGTGCGTAGCCCTCCCCGAATCCCAGGCTGCCGACGTCGCGAGCCTCGATGTGTGGGATGTTGTAACTTGTCCGCCGGATGCGGGCTTGGAAGGCCTGCGGGGCCGCGCAGTTGAAAGTGAGTAGCGATGGGAGAACGGCCAGCCAGACCTTCCAAGGCAACCAACCGATCAGGGTGGCCCGTGCGGGCCTAACGGCGTCTACCACGGTTGCGGTCTTTTCGTGAAGCGGCGTCCTATTTCCGCCGTACTCCGGGCGCTCGTCGCTCCGATCATCACCCCCTCGCGGAGGCGGTCTTCAACGTTGTGATCCTTGACGACGTCGAGAAAGGCGATACCGGCGGCCTTGCAGGCGGCTTGAACGCGGGCACGTGCCTTGGCAATGGTCGGCGGGTAGGGCGGGTCGTGCACCTCGGTGATCCCGTAGGAGAGCCCCATGTCGCCCGGACCCCACTCGGCATAGCCGATGCCGGGGATCTTGCTGGTTATCTCGGCGACGTCGTCGGCATACTTGTCCTCGATCTTCAGCCCGAGGAGTAACTCGCCGTTGGGATCCAGCGGCCACGGCTCGGCCCGCTCCATGTATTCCTTGGGCGACAGGCCCCATACGCGGGAGGCGTTGAGTTGGCCACCGTTGCCCCGCATGCCCTCGCCAATCGGGTCGGGTCCCTTGCGGTGCGCGAACCGCGCGGCCTCCACGAAAGCTCTCACCGCCCCTGGCGTTCGCGCGTGGTTCAAGGTGACCCCATGAACGCCCGCGGCAAGCACCTGCTGGATGATCCAATGGTTCGCCCGGACCGTCGCCTCGTCGTATCCGCCAATCGGTAGCACCACTTGCACGGCCGGCGTGCGGTGGCCGCTCTTGGTGGGGCCCCCTTGGATCAGCCCGGCCATGAACTCGCGCAGCTCGGTCACGTCATAGGCGCCGAACTCCATTTCGTAGATGATGAAGTCGGCCCAGGTCTGCGCCAGGCGAAGGCCCTCTTTGTAGCCTCCCTGGCTGCCGCCGCGGCCTTCGGTGAAGTAGTAGATGGGCTGCTTGTGCGCGAGAAGATCGACGGCCTTGCTGATGCGTTTCGGCTTGGGTGCTGATTGCGCGTCGCCCAACGGCAGTAGCATGCCAAGCAGCACGAGAGCGGGTAAGATCCAGACAAACTTCCTCACGATGCCTCCAAAAACGTGCGTTGAATGGTGTGAACCACAGAGTATCGTATACGGCAGAGCGGGCCGAGTCAGGGCTTGTTCGATAGAGCCGCTTTCGGGATCTTGCAGCCGATCGTTCCGGCGATCGCCGCAACATCGTATTCGCCCTGAAACCCAATGAGCTGGTGCGCGGCCCACGGTTCGAGACCGTGCTCGTCAACCAGCCAGCGCACCATATCCGTCGTTGCGATCTTGAGCGCCTCATTCAGGGTGTCGCCCGACTTGTTGCCGATGCTGATCAGATAGTCGTCGTTCTCAATCCGCAGTGTCGTGAGCTGGGCGTTCTTCTTGAGGTCGATCGTGAACTCGACGTCTAGCGAGGTCTCGACGCCCGAGCCAACGGCCTCGCCATCACCCTGGACAGCGTGCCCGTCGCCGAACATCAAGAAGCCGCCCTCGTGGTAGACCGGAATGTAGACCGTGGCACCCTCTTTGACTTCTTTGTAATCCATGTTGCCGCCCCAGTTGCCGGTCGGGCCCGAGCGCGGGGCATCGTCGCCGGCGGGTGGAACGCCGATGCAGCCGAGCAGCGGTTGCGCCTTGAACTCCAGCTTGATCTTCGTGCTCACGGGTTCGCGCATGCGGACCGTGTTGCGTTCGAGATCGATGACCCAAGGGACGAGGTCGGTGCGGCCTTCGAGAAAGTTGTCGGGGCCGCCAAGAACCATGGCCTTTTCATAGAGCCGCGGCTGCCGTTCGTAATCCTCGGTAAGGGCATAGCCGCCAATGTGATAGGCCGTGTATCCCCACTTGCGGTTCAGGCGGACCTTGTCCAGATGCACGACCAGTGCGTCACCCGGACGCGCCCCCTCGACATAGAACGGCCCCGTGAGCGGGTTGCCGTGCGTCTTGGTACGGCGCACGCCTTGGAAGTCCCAGCCGGCCGAGTCCACGGTCTTGGTGATGACCCTGTCGCCGGACCGGATGCGGGCCTCGACGGGGTGATTGCGGTCGAACGTGTGGTGGTTGCGTTCGTTGATGACGCGGTGCACCTCAGCCCTCCCTAGTGACGGAAGCAGTAGCACCGCCACTGCGAGTGTGTTTCTGATCCATAAAAGCTTCTTGGACATCACGTCCGAGAATATACCAAGCAGCTGCCCGATCCGGCATCGGCTGCTGCCAA
>JAKZVK010000684.1:0-5638 GCA_047516085.1 Bryobacterales bacterium | reverse complement strand
GTGATACCTCTCGTAAACCTGCAAGACATCAGCATCCACCACCCGGTCAAGTACGCGAAGCATCGACTCCGGATGCTGCTCGGCATGACCGTTCTCATTGAGACGATAGAGGCCCCGACCTTCGAGGGGCCGCAAATATTCCAGCGACCAATCGGCCGCCTGCGCAAACGCCGCACCGCACTGCGCCAGCAATTCCAGAATGGCCTCCGATGTTCCCGCCGTATTCCGAACCGCTGCCTGCGGCCAGTACTCGCCAAGCCAGGGATGCACCATCTCGCGCCAAATCCGCTCCCGTTCCGCAGCCTCGCCGGTGAGCCGTCGCTTCAGGCTTCTGAGTACCGTCTTAAGGCCGTTTTCCGATAACGCGTCCACAACACCGCGGATCTCTTGCTCGGTCAGTTCTTCGGGCGCTTCGAGGCAAACCGTCATGAACAGGCTCCTGAGGTTGCCGAGCTTTCGGTACTCCGGTCCTTCGTTTCGCAAGATTTCCAGAAGCGGTCCCTTGAACGCTCTCAGAAGGTCGGGACCAACGCTTGGCGACCAGCCGTAAGCGGACCACAAGCTGGCGGTTTCCTGCGATCGACCGGGACTCAGGCGGGCGATCATGTGTTCCGTAGCCCAGTCGGGGTCGACCGCAAAGAGGTAGTGAAGCCGCGTCGCCAGCATCACCCGGCCCAACTGCCCATCTGGATCTTCGCCAATTGCATCGAAGTACGGTCGCACCGCTTCAGGCAGTCCCGCTCCGATTTCCGGTTCGTACTTCCGCAGCCGGGCCAACGCGGCCTCTGCCAGCTTGCCGGCCGGATGATTCAAGGCGTCCGTCAGAGGGTCTCCCAAGTCCACCGCCTCCGGTTCGACATCTCCCTTTTCGGTCCAGGCCTTCGTCCAAAGTAACCCGAAGTCGTCCTCCCGATCGTTTCCGTACTCTTCGGCGAGCCGACTCACGAAGCCCGCGACCGCCGATCCGATCTCGTTGAACAGCCCGTCGGGGGCTTCAGCCAGGATTCCGGCCACATGATCGTGCAATCTCGCAGGCTGCCCTTTCCGCCCGCGTGGCTCGGCAAGATGCCAGAGAAATCCCTGCCAGTAGCTTGCGGGCCATACACCTTGCTTCGCGAGCCGTCGCAACGCGGATGCCACCTTTACCCGTTTCAGGACGACCAGCCCCCGCAATCCGTCCTGGCCAACCCTCTCTTCTTCCAGGGCCGCTACGACATCGGCAACCGATCCTTCGACAAGTTCCTTCGGCGCGAACTCGTCATCGCCTATCCACCGTCCCTCGCCATGCCACACCAGAAACTCATCGCGTTCGTGGTCAACTGCCGCGAGCGCCGCAGCTTCATCGGCGAGCGCCCTCGACTTCCTGTCCAGCCTCGCTCCGGAAACACGCAGCTTGTGCAGGAGCAACGCCTTTTGATGGCGAAGCCGTTCCAGATCGCCGAACGTGCCCAAACCCTTTTTCGCTTTCGGGCCGGCATGAATCGCGCGCACGATTTCGGCCCGCAGATTTCGAGGCAAGCGTTTGCCCGCCAACCTGAAGAACCGCAGCACTTCCCGGTGCATCTCCAGTTCCCAAAGACCGGGCTTCCGGCCCCCGATAAGCAGGTTCCGGGCGAGTCGAATGTCCGATTTCGGGTTCTCGGTGAGCGCGTGTAGCGCCAGCCTTCTGAACAAGGCTCGCCGGGACTCCGCCCATCGAAGAAGCAGATTTTCCGCACGTCGCCGCTCCGCATGGGCCACCGCGAAGTAGCTGTCGCGCACCAGATCGATCAGGTGGGTCCACGTATCGTGATCGGGGTTCTGTCCGTGAGCCGCGATCGACGGTCGGAACAGAATCGAATTCGGATAAACCTCGTCATCCTCCTCGCCCAGCGAAAGCGCAAGCTCCAGATGTCCGGTCAGAGTCTCCGCGTGTCGTGAGATGACTTCCGGGTCTTGCAGTAGTTCCCGGACCCGATGCCAGACGTCCTCTTCGCCGATCGCCAGTTTGAGATGTCCGCACGCATCGATCGGCGATACGGGTCGCGGTCGCCTTTCCGAGTATTGCCGGAGCGCGAGCCCCAACCGCGGCCCGGGACGAACGATGAGACGCGGCGCGATACTCTCGAGGGTTTCGTCCTCGATCCGACGACGTTCCGCGTCCGAGGTTGCCGCCTCATAACGACCGGAGGTCCACAGCCCCCTCCAGGGATCGGTCCGCCTGTTGTCCAGAAGGACGGTCCAGAGGAGCCGAAGCCGCTCGGGAATGTTCGAGTCCTTGGCGGCAAGCCGTCTCTGGACCTCTTGGCGAAGATGCGGATGAAGATGGCCGCCGTTTCGCAGCACCCAGGCAAGCAGCTGCGGCACGTGCAGGTGGCGAGCCAGCCAAACCGAGAGGCAGGCCCTCGTCATATCCAGGTTGTTGGGATTCTCCGACCGAAAGCCGTTATCTACCAAGCGCACTACTGCAGGACCCTGATCGGAAGCGCCAGGTTCGACGTCACCGGCATCGCACCATAGCAATCCCTGTTCCGCGAAAACGTCGAGCCATTGCTCCAGCTTCCCAAACTCATCCTCGTCCACGACTGGAGGTTCATCGGCCAAAGCCTTCGCGGCCACCGCGTCGTCCAGCGCCCAGACGACCCGCTCCGCGACCGGATCGTCCGGCATCCTGGCCATTTCGTTGATCGCGATTCGGGAACGAGCGTGAAATGGATCCTTTCGAACGCCTACCCATTCGATCAATGTCTCCGCGAGGAGCCGGTGGCCGTCCCGCCTGTCATAGAGGATCGGTTCGACGTTCTTCGCACGCCAACCGTCCCGCACCTTCGACTTGCCGGCTTCGGAACCGTCCGCGTCCGCGAATGCGTAGGCCGTCGCGATGCGCGCCCCCTTCGCCCGTTCGGCGGCGAGCGCGTCGACCATGTAGCTCATCACGGGATCACCGACGCTGTAGCCAACGAAGACCACAGTGAACTCACGGAACAGTTCGGTGACGAATCTCGCCGCCCACCGCTCGGTCAGGTATGCGCGACCGAAGTCCGCCGCAGTGAGCACGAGGTTCGAGCCATCCTCATTCCCTGCAATACGGCCGTGCAGGTGGACCAGGCTCGACCAGGTGTGGGGTTTCGGCACAGGCAACTTCGGCGCGGAATCCGCCAACGCAGTGTCGAGACCGGCCTGGATAAACCGGTCGTCGAAATTCGTCGTGATGAGCCGGACGCCCTCCTCATTTCGAGAGAGATCGATCAACGCCTTGTGGACGGGCAATTCGCCGCTGGGCGGCTCCGATAGCCGTTCGATGACGGTCCGCCGCACGGCACGGGCTCCCAGCCGCTCGTCTCGTTCCAGAAGGCCGAGCGCCTTGTCCAGAGCCCCGATATGCAACGCTTCCTTCTCAACATCATCGGGCTCGATGCGCTTCGCGTGGTACACATGTCGCACCAGGTTCGCGAAATCCGGCAGGTCGGAGCCGGGTCCCATTGAGACCCCCGCACCGCAGAAGAAGACAACCTTGCCGCTGTCCAGCTCGTTCAAGAGCCGAACCGGAATTGCCGGACCGCCTGCGACTAGCTCAGGCATTGCAAATCAAGCCTTCAGTCGTAACCGCCGCGCCGAACGCACTGCAACGCGATCCTCCCGATGCTTCGGCCCGCCGCACGCTCATGCCTCCGTCTCCCCCTTCCACGGCTCGCCCGGAAGAAGCGAGATCAGCCGCTCGGAGACTGCCCGCGCCACTTCCTGTGGCTGCCACTCGAAGCCCGGCCGGAGCAAGGCACTCATGTCGGCGTTGAACTGCGCATCACCGATCTTCCCCTCGAGGTTCCGTTCGAACATCGCGCGGGTCACCGGTGTGCCCTCGCGCTCCATGTACTCCCGGAACGCCGCAACGATCCGTTCGGCATCACTCCGCCCGTCAGCGAGCCCCATCGCCAGATCGAACAGATCCCGGCCCTTGCGGCGCTGATAGAGCGCTCGCGTCTTGGTTGCCAACAGTTCATCGAGCTCGAAGGTCGCGATATCGGCCTGCCCGGAATACCACCGCGACTCGACCGAGAACGGGCGTTTGGTGAAGTCCAGCACTGCAAAGTGCTCGCGGGTATTGATCTCGACCTTGAGACGCAGCCGCATCGCCGGGACATCCTCGGACAGGAACCGGTAGCCCAATGTCACCCTGCCTTGCGACTGCTTCCACCGCGCTTCGCCAAGCCAGGGATCGAGCGCGTTTCGCAAGGCGTCCATCATCGGGCCGGCCGGCCCAGGCTCTACCTGGACCAGATCGATATCCTCGGAGTATCGCGCGGGCGGCGTCAGGTAGAGCTTGTAGAGCGCCGTGCCGCCCCGGAAGGCGAGAGCCCCAGCGAGAACAGGATCGGAGAATATCTCGACCAGGGCCCGACTGATGACCAGGTCCTGCTCGACTTGGAAGTCCTCGCTCCACGGCGCCCGCTCCCGCCACTGGGTGATGTAGTCCCGCGGGATCACGCGTCCGTCTCGATGCTTGCGTTCACCAACAGCCGCCAGTCCTTCGACCGAGGCGCACCCGCAGCATCCGTGCCGGGCAGGAGCTTCGTGAAGTTTCGCGCGCGCTGTCGTACATGCTCCTTGAGCAGCACCGTCCTGTCTCCGGCCCCGACATGCTCCAGGAGGTAGCCCAGACGCTGCGCCCAGAGGATCGACGTTGACTTCGAAGCCTCGATGAGACGCTCCGGGTCAATGTCCTCGCCGAGCTCGGAAAGCACGCCCGCCACCCGGTCCAGTCCGCCGGCACGATGCATGTACCCCATCAGGTCGATCGCCGTCGCTTCCACGGTCGAGACCACGACCGTACCGCGCGGATTGTTGAACCTCTCGACCGGCACGGCAGCGAGGTTCCGGCGCGCGACGAAGGCGACCCGTACGGCGCCGCAGACAATCGCTGGTCGGTTCCTTTCAACCACCACCTGAAATTCCTGCGGGCGATGATGGGCCGCGCCGTGATACTGCGCGGCCGAGAGAAGGCCAACGTAATACCGGATATTCCGCTGCTCCATCAGCGCCGGGATGAACTGATCCGCGGGCAGGCAGCCGAGCCGCCTGTATTCGGGCGGCACGATGACGTAGAACCCGCGCGCGGGGCTTGCGATCTCCCCCTTGGCCGCAAGGCGACTCAGTGCCTGGCGCGCCGCCGCCTCGGAGACCCCGAGGGCCGAGCGAAGCTCGGATGAGGTAAAATGATAGCGGCCGCGGGCGGCCAAATCGCCGATGAGGTCGCGGGCGCGCGGTGCGATAGATGCAGACATGACGCCGTCAAAGTAGCACTAATTGTCACATTATCAATGTGACATATTGATAATGTATGGTGCATCAGTCTGAAATCTCAGCCTGCCTCTTGTCGGGGCCGCGCTGGCCCACCCAAGAGGAGGGCGGAACAAAGCGGCCGCGAGAGGGCAAAATGACCACGGCGGTCTGTGTGCCACGCTGGCACCGGTCGATACCCTATATTGACAGCAGGTCAGGGAGACAGAAATATGCAATTTGAGGTAGTGCCCCAGGGCGTGGTGTAAATTGTTCTCCGGCTGGGTGTTGAGCCGGTTTACAGGGCGGCGATTTTCGCCGGGTCCATGGTGGTATCCTCGCAGATGGCGGCGACGGTTTCCAGCGTCATGTAACGACGTGT
>JAKZVK010000683.1:0-5710 GCA_047516085.1 Bryobacterales bacterium | reverse complement strand
GGCGCCTCCACCGCCAACCCGCAGCCCCAGCAGCCCTCGCAGCCCCCATCACCGGGAACGGAGGGTGGAAACGATGTCTTGTGAACACCTGGAAACGATGTCTGGGTACTTGACAGCTGCCGTGCCCGCGCCGCGAACCATCGTGTGCCGTGCCAAGGGGAGGAAGGTGAGTCGTCCTTTTCAGGGATCTGCGGACGGGTGGTTGGCGAGATGGAGTCTAGCGCCCTTCGAGTGGCGTGAAGGTTCGTGCCGGACCGCTCCCTCATGGTCACGGCTCGGTTTCCGGGTCAGTCGCTCTGAACGGCGGCCCGGCGTGAATCGGTCCCCGTGGCGCTGGTACGATTTCGACCTAGCTCAGGCGGGCGCCAATGGGGGCGTCTTCGATGAAGCTCACCAGGCTGGGTTTGCCGTCATCGCCGGTGGCGGCGACGATCATGCCTTCGGAGACCAAACCGCGCAGCTTGCGTGGCTTGAGATTCGCGACTATGGCCACCTTGCGTCCGATGAGCGTTTCCGGGTCGTAGGCTTCGGCGATGCCGGCGACGATGGAGCGTGGCTCGGGCTCGCCGATGTCGACGGTGAGGTGCAGCAGCTTGTCGGCCTTCTTGACCTTCTCGGCGGTCTTCACCTGTCCCACCCGCATTTCGACCTTGGCGAAGTCGTCGATCGCGATCTTGGGCGCGGTGTCGCCATCCGCTTCGGCGGATTCGGCGGCCGGCTCCTTTGCGGCAGCCGCTTTCTTTTCGGCGGCCTCGGGTTGCTTGCCCATGACCGCGGCCTGCTCGTTGAGAGCCTCGTCTTCCAACTGTTCCATCTTCTTGACCGACTCCTCCACGTCCAGCCTGGGGAAGACTGCTACCGACTCGCCGATCTTCGTGCCCGCGGCGAGTTGGCCCCATTGCAGATCGTCGAGCCGCACGTCCGCGAGCGCCCCCCCTTGCCCGGAAGCTTGCCCGAGCTGGCTCCAGATCTTCTCCGCCGATTTGGGCATCACCGGATAGACGAGCGCAGTGACGATGCGCAACACCTCGGCGGCGTTGTACAGAACCGCGCGCAGCTTCTCCTGCGAAACCTCGTCCTCGCCTTTGATCAACACCCACGGCTTGTGCTCGACGATGTACTTGTCGGCCGCCCCGATCAACGCCCACACGCATTCCAAGCCGCGCGAGAAGTCGAGGTTCTCAAAGTGTCCGCGCGTGGTGGCGATGGTTTCCGCCGCGCGTGCGGCTAGCTCGTCGTCGCCCGCCGGCTGGGGAACGTCGCCATCGAAGTAGCGGTGGATCATCGACAGCGTGCGGCTGGCCAGGTTGCCGAGCCCGTTGGCCAGGTCGGCGTTGTAGCGCTTGACGAGCGCCTCGGAGCTGAAATTGCCGTCCTGCCCGAAGACGATGTCGCGGAGCAGGTAGTAGCGCAGGCCCTCGATGCCGACCACCTGGTCGATCGGTTTCGCGCGCACGATGTTGCCCTTCGACTTGCTCATCTTGTCGCCCTGGAAGATGAGCCAGCCGTGCGCGTAGATCTGCTTCGGCAGCGGCAAGCCGGCGGCCATCAAGAACGCCGGCCAGTAGACGGCGTGAAAGCGCAGGATCTCTTTGCCGACCAGATGCAGGTCGGCGGGCCAGAGCTTCTCCCATTGCGCGCGGCGCTCGCCTTCCTCGCCGTAGCCGATGGCGCTCATGTAGGTCGTCAACGCGTCGAACCAAACGTAGAAGACGTGCTCGGGATCGTTGGGCAGCGGGATGCCCCACTTCAGTTTCGAGCGGCTGACCGAGAGGTCCTTAAGCCCACCCTCGACGAACGAGAGCACCTCGTTGCGCCGCGTCTCGGGCCGGATGAAGTCGGGTTGCTCGCGGTAGAGCGCCAGCAACTTGTCTTGGTACGCCGACAGCCGAAAGAAGTAGTTCTCCTCGGTGATGGTGATGATCTTGTCGGGATCGGCCAGGGCGGCTTCCTCGTCGGTGACGAAGGCTTCGTCGGAGACGTGGTACTTGCCGGTGTAGGAGTCCTTGTAGATGGCGCCGTTCTCGAGGCAGCGGGTGAAGATCTCCTGCACGGCCTTGGCATGCTTGGGGTCAGTGGTGCGGCGGAAGGAATCGTACTCAAATCCCAGCTCGTCCCACTCGCCGCGGAAGGCCGCCGAGACGCGGTCGGCGAACTGCTGGGGCTCCCAGCCGGCTCGGCGCGCCGAGCGCTCGACGTTCGTTCCGTGCTCGTCGGTGCCGGTCGTGAGATGGACCTCATCCCCCAACATGCGGCGGAAGCGCTTGATGGTGTCGGCCACCGCGGTGGTGTAGGCGTGGCCGATGTGCGGCGTCGCGTTGACGTAATAGATCGGCGTGGTGAGGTAGTACTTCATTGCGGCTTGTCAGACTTGGGGCTTGCCAAGCTGCAGATAGGCGAAGTTGGCCTGCTGCAAGACTTCCTTCAAAGGGACGTTTCGATCGAGCGCCAGCTTGCGGCAATCCTCGTACTCGGGCGCGAAGTTGCGCACGGTGCCGTTCTCGCTGGCGACTTTGATGCGCACCTCGCCGTAGGGTGTCTCGACGGTGCTCCAGGTGCGCTCCAGCACGCGGCGCTCGGCGGCGTACATGCGGACGCCGAGGGTCGTCGTCTCGGCGAATAACATCTCGCTCAATTTCTCGCGGTCTTCGGGTTTCGCCAGCACCGAGACCAGAAAGCCGGGCCGGTCTTTCTTCATGTAGAGCGGCGCCAGTGTCACATCGAGCGCTCCGGCATCGAGCAAGCGCTCGCGCGCGAACCCGGCCAGTTGCGGGCTCATGTCATCGACGTTGGCCTCGATCACGTACACCTGGGTGGTTTCTGTCGCCGAGGTCGTCTCGCCGATCAGCACGCGCACCAGGTTGGCCCGCCCCTCGAAGTCGCGGTCCCCGGCGCCGTAGCCGATGCTCGAAACCTTCATCGCCGGCATCGCGCCGAAGTCCGCCGCCAGGGTCGTCACGATCGCCGCGCCGGTGGGGGTGGTCAGCTCCACCGCCGGTCCTTCCGAGTACGAGGGCACGCCCTCGACCAGCGCCGCTGTGGCAGGCGCGGGCACCGGCATCACGCCGTGCGCGGCTTTGACCGTTCCACTCCCGAGATTGAGCGGCGAGCAATGGATCTTTTCGATGCCCAACTCGTCGAACCCAATGCACGCCCCGACGATGTCCACGATCGAATCGAGCGCGCCAACCTCGTGGAAGTGGACCTTCTCGATCGGGATTTGATGGATCGCCGCCTCGACCTCGCCCAGGCGGCGAAAGATGCGGATCGAGCGTTCTTTCACCTGGTTGGGCAGCGTGCTGCCGCCGATGATCTCCTCGATCCGGCTCAGCGAGCGGTGGCTGTGGTCGTGCGCCACTTCGACCGTCAGGTTCGTGCCGCCGATCCCGGCCCGGCTGCACTTCTCGAACCCGAGCGCCACGCCGTCGAGCCCCAGCTTGGCGATCTCACGGCGCAGCGTTTCGGGATCGACGCCGGCATCGACCAATGCGCCCAGCAACATGTCGCCGCTGATGCCCGAAAAACACTCCAGGTAGGCGACTTTCATGGTGATTGGATGCGATGAGGCGGCTTTCGCCCCGGCGGGCCAAAGTACTGAAAAGTATGGGGAACCGCACGCGGCCCGGAAACATGAGCCGGTAACAGCGCGACGCCTCTATCCTAGCAGACCCTCCCGCGCCGACCCCCTCTCTGGCACCCACCCGAAACGTCCAGCGAACGGGCTCTTGGCCCTCCAAAAATGCCCTGCGAAACCGTTTGATCGGCCACCCTGGTTTGCGGTAGGCTAGGGGCGTGGCGGGCTTCGGCCGCGACTCCGCCGGGCTAGCCTACGTGGGTGGCCTCCCACCCCGCTCGGCGAGAACGCCCACCGTGCAGCGGCACCGCGCCGCGGCTTGTGTTCGACGCAGTCTTCGGCTAGGCTCAAACCTTCGGCTTCATGAAGAAACTCCGGCGCAGAGCGTTATCGGTTCACCGCAGGCTGCGGGAGTTGCGAATGATCCTTCGCGGCCTCAGCGACACCGAGCACCCGGTCCTGGTTCATCTCATCCCGATCCGGCGCTGCAACCTCGCTTGCACCTATTGCAACGAGTTCGACGACTACTCGGCTCCGGTGCCGCTGGAAGACCTCTCGCGCCGCGTGGACGCCCTGGCCGGCCTGGGCACCAGCATCATTACGATCAGCGGTGGCGAGCCCCTGCTGCATCCCGATCTCGATGATCTGATCCGCCGCATGCGACACCACGGGATCATCGCCAGCCTGATCACGAACGGCTACCTGCTGACCGCGGACCGCATCGAAGCGTTGAACCGCGCCGGCCTCGAGTACCTTCAGATCAGCATCGACAACATCCAGCCGGACGACACGTCCAAGAAGAGCCTCAAGGTGCTCGACAAGAAGCTCGAACTGTTGGCCGAGCATGCCGAGTTCGAGGTCAATATCAATTCCGTCATCGGAGGTGGCATCGCGGATCCCGACGACGCCTATCGCATCGCCCGGCGCGCGCGTTCCCTCGGCTTCACCAGTACGGTCGGCGTTATCCACGACTCGCACGGCCAGCTCAAACCGCTGAGCGACCGCGAACAGATGAACTATCGCAACATCAAGGCGCTGGGCCGGCGTTCCTACAGCCGCCTGGCCGGCTTCCAGGACAACATCGTCCTCGGCAAGCCCAACGACTGGCGCTGCCGCGCCGGCGCGCGCTATCTCTATGTCTGCGAGGACGGCTTGGTGCACTACTGCTCGCAGCAGCTCGGGGCCCCGGGCATCCCCGTCGAGCAGTACACCGTCAAGCACATTCGCCAGGCCTACATGAGCCGTAAAGACTGCGCTCCGCTCTGCACCATCTCCTGCGTGCACAAGGTCGCTACGGTCGACTCCTGGCGTGACCCCCAGACCATCAAGTCGCCCGTGAAGGCCCCTGCGATGGAGCCGGAGCCGCTGGTGCAGCTTCAGATCGCCGAGTAATCCGGCCTCCCTGGACTTTGTGGCGGTAGCCAACGGTTCCGTCTGACGGCTCCACTGTAGCTAATCATCCTTCCGTCCGTTTCGCGGACTCGCGTCCGGCGTGAGGTGATAGACCGATGTCAAAGTTACGCTGGTCGTGAGCCGAACCGAAAACATCACTCGCGGGGCGCGCCAGGCAAGAAAGACTTGGCGCTGAGACGCTAATTTGGACAAGTCAGCGGGCGCCCGCTACGCTGTTTCAAGGTCAGGCGAATCGCTTACCGGTTCCGACCCCACGCCTTGGCCGTAGTATGCGTTGCAGGCCGTTTGTTTCGGCGCTGAACGCCCCCCCTGGTCTTGGGCCAGGTCGGCCGGTTGCATAAGGCCAGCCCCTTCACCCTAGTACTGAAGTTCCAGCCGCCGCCCAAGACCTACTAGTTTGGGCTACTGTATTCGCCTTTCCTCAAAACGGTACTCCTGATCCATTGGCAGATGCAGGAAACTGCCGCATGATGAACCACAAGGAACGAAGAGCAAGGTTCATTTTCAGGAATCTGTTCCCGCAGCCAACTGTTCAACTTAAACCAACATCACCTGAGGAGAAAAGCATGAACAAACTGTACAGTCGGGGTATGCACTTGACTCCCGACGACCCCACACCTTGTGGTCGGCGACTGCGGCGACCGCACCCTCGAGGGGCCATCGGGCAGCGGTCGTGGGTCCTACAGCCGCCGCTCATTGCGCCCCGCGGGGGGACGGCAGCGG
>JAKZVK010000682.1:0-7091 GCA_047516085.1 Bryobacterales bacterium | reverse complement strand
TGCCGGCGGATGGGCAAGCGGAACTGGCGGATCAGCAGGATTTCACCCTGTTCGTTACGCGCAACCATCACCGCCGCGCCCGGATGCTTGACGATCCGCCGGTCAATGACAACGCCGCCGGGGCCGACGGCACGCTCGTGGACGACATCAAAGATCGGCGTCTTGAGGACTGTTTTCGAGGAGGTTAGTTTGAAGTTCGGCATGGGTTTCGACAATGGTGGCGCTAACTAACAGGACGGAGAAGAGCCCGTCCCGGCTCGCGGCGCGGGCGCAGCACCTCGACCATCAGTTTCTGGCGAGCGCCTTCTTGAACTTTTCGACTGGGAGCGTGTTGAGCACATCCGACGCTTGGAGCCAGCCGCGCCGCGCCGTCACGACGCCGTACTTCATGTTGTCGAGGTGGCGCGTGTGGTGAGCGTCGGTCGAGATAACAAACTTCACGCCTTTGGCCTGCGCCGTGCGCAAGTGGATCGGGCCGAGATCGAGCCGCTCGGGGCTGGCGTTGATCTCCATTCGAACGCCGCGCCGCGCCGCCTCATTGACCACGCGCTCGAAGTCGTACGGGTAGGGCTCGCGCCGGAGTAACAACCGGCCGGTCGGGTGGCCCATGATGTTGACGTAGGGGTTTTCGAGCATGCGCAGCAGGCGGTCGGTCATCTCGGCCGCCTCCATGTTCATGTAGCTGTGCACGCTGGCGATCACGACGTCGAGCTGCGCCAAGACCTCGTCGTCGATGTCCATCCGGCCGTCGCGGAGGATGTCCACTTCGCAACCGCTGAGGATCGTGAGCTTCCCCAACTTCTCCGACGCATCGCGCACTTGCCTGATTTGATCGAGCAGCCGCTTCTCGTCAAGCCCGTTGGCCATGGCGAGCGCCTTGGAGTGGTCGGTGATGGCGATGTAGGAATAGCCGGCCTGCTCCGCGGCCTCGGCCATCTCTTCGATCGAGTAGCGCCCGTCGGTGGCATGCGTGTGCATGTGGACGTCGCAGCGGATCTGCTTCTGCTCGACCAGGTTGGGGAGCGACCCTTCCAACGCGGCCTCGATTTCGCCGGTGTTTTCGCGCAGCTCGGGGGCGATCCACGGCAGCCCAAGCTTGGCGTAAACCTCCTCTTCGTCCTTCCCGGCGACCTTCTTCTCGTCGTCGCTGCGGTATAGCCCATACTCGTTCAGCCGGAACCCCATGCGGACGGCGCGGTCGCGAACGGCGACGTTGTGCTCCTTGCTGCCGGTGAAGTACAGCAACGCGGCCCCGTAACTGCTTTTGTCGAGCGCGCGCACGTCGACCTGCAGCCCCTCGGACCCGATCATCGCGCTGGCTTTCGTTTCCCCGTGGCCCAGAACTTCGGCGACCTCGGGGAACTTGACGAAATGGTCGAGCGCGGCGGCGGGCTTCGAGCCCGTGACCAGCAGGTCGACGTCGCCGATGGTCTCCTTGCCGCGGCGCAAACTGCCCGCGGGAGTGACTCGCTCGACGCCCTCGACTTCCGATAGGCGCCCGGCCAATTCTTGTGCTGCGCAGTCGGCGAAGTTGATGAGAAAGCGTCCGGCGCTGCGCTTGTAGCCCTCGATGCCGCGCAAGATCTTCTTTTCAAGCTTCTCGCCCATACGCGGCAGCTCGCGCAGTTTTTCGTCACGGCAGAGTTGTTCGAGACCGTCAATCGTGCTGACCCGGAAGTGGTTGTAGATGGCGGCGATGCCCTTCGGGCCGAGCCCGCCGATCTTGAGCAACTCGAGCGCCGTAGGCGGGTACTTCTCTAGCAGCTCATCGCGGCGGCTAAAGCTGCCACGCTCGAGCAGTTCTTCGAGGTGCGCTTGCATGTTCTTGCCGATGCCCCGAATCTCGGTGACTTTGCGCGTGGGGTCGCCGACGATGTCCTCAATGCGCTCTGGACAAGAGTCGATGGCGATCGCCGCGTTGCGGTAGCTGCGGATGCGAAAGCCGTCGATGGCGGCGATCTCCATCAGGTCGGCGGTTTCGTTGAGAATATTGGCGATTTGTTTGTTGGTCATGGCCGGGGGCTTACTAAACGCGAGGCCGGGTGAGATTCAGAATATCAAGTCGGCCGCGCGCCAGGTGTCGGTTCCATTGAACGCCGGGTGTTCCCCGCCACACTCAGAGCCGCAAGCGCAAGCTTGCGTTGAGGTGCTGCGGGCTGGAGACGTGGTCTCGCCGGCACGACCCAAACCCCCAAACCAAAAAGAGCCCCCGCCTTGCGGCGGAGGCTCCTTGAAAGCGTTCTGCAACCGAGGCCGTCAGCGGCGCTTGAGGGTTGGACGATCGTCCTCTTCCCCTTCGCCCGTGTCGCCGCCGGCAGTGGAGTCGTCAGCCGGAATGGTTCCGCCCGAAGTCGTGCGGCGCAGCCGCGGCCGGTTGGGATCTTCCTGCGGCTTGCGATGGCGGTTCTGTGCCTCGAGGCGGCTTTTCACGTCGAGGAACTCCGACGTGCTGACCACGTACTCCGGCTTGTTTGGCAGCAGCTCGTCGATCATCTTCTGGCTTTTCGTGATCCGCGACTCGTGAGGCGGATGACTGCTGAAGAGTTTCGAGATCGTGCCCGGCTTGCGCTTTTCGTCGGCCTGCATCTTTTCGAAGAAGTCGATGAACGACGTTGGGTCATAGCCGGATTTGTACAGGTACTGCAACCCGAGGAGGTCCGCCTCCTCCTCGGCCTTGCGCGTGAACCTCATGAAGCCGATCGGGATGGCGAAGCCCGCGGCGGAACGGATGCCGTAGCCGGCCCAGCCGCCCATGAAGATCAGCGGTATCGTCGCCAGGTTGAGTACCTGTCCCTTGGTTGCCTGCTTGGTGCCGTGCCGCGCCGCCACGTGGGCGATTTCGTGAGCCATCACGCTGGCCAGCTCGGACTCGCTCTCGGCCCGCAGGAACAGGCCGGCGTTGACGAAGAAGAAGCCCCCCGGCAGCGCGAAGGCGTTGACCGTCTGATCGTCGATGAGCTTGATAGTGAAGGGAACCTTGGAGTCGGAGTTGCGGACAATGTTCTGCCCGACGCGGTTGACGTATTCGGCGATGATCGGGTCATCGACGATCTTCGCGTGCCGCTCGACCTCTTGCGCGAGCCGCTTGCCCAGGGCGATCTCCTTCTCGAGCGAGTAGAAGTTCATGCCCTTGCCGATTTCTCGGTCGCCGATCGCGTCGACGTCTTCTTTTTGGTTCTTTGGCTTCTTCTTGCCGTTACTGTCTTTCTTGGGGCCGGCGGCAAGAGAGAAGGGCATGGCCAACGCCAGAACAAGCGTCAGCACCGTGGAACTGCGGCGATGGAACATCAAAGGCCTCCTTGTCGGTCGGCCCGGCTGGCTTGGCGGGAGCTCACCGGCCCGTGGTCTTTCACCCATAGTATATCGCCCCAATGCAACCCGGTACACTCAATTATGGTATCGCTCCGGAAACCACTGAGGTTACGGAAGATAGGGACGGCCGATGGATGTAGCCCAGTACCGGCGGGAGTTCCCCGTCACCGAGAGCTCCGTCTACCTCAATCACGCCTCCGTCTCGCCCCTGCCCGAGCGGACGGCCCGCGCCATGGCGAGCTTCACCGATGACGCGATGCGCCACGGGGCCGCCCACTACGCCCAGTGGATGAAAACTTGCCACGGCGTCCGTACCGCCGCCGCGCGCCTGATGGGGTGCGACCCCGGTGAGATCGCCATCACCAAGAACACATCCGAGGGGCTGGCCATCGTTGCCAACGGACTCGACTGGCGCCCCGGAGACCTGGTGGTGGGCATCCGCGATGAGTTCCCGGCAAACTACTTCCCGTGGCTTCAACTCGAGCGGCGCGGGGTCAAGCTCCGCTGGCTCGACCTGCAAGCTGGGCGAATCGAGTTGGAGGAGATCGACCGGGCCTGCCACGGCGCCCGCCTGCTGGCCATCAGCTTCGTACAGTACCTCAGCGGCTTCCGCGTCGACCTCGACGCCGTCGGTGAGATCTGCCGCCGCCGCGGGACGCTGCTGGTCGTAGACGGCGTCCAGGGCCTCGGGGCGCTATCGGTCCACGTGAAGAGAAGCGGCGTCCATGCGTTCTCGGCTAGTGGGCACAAGTGGTTGCTGGGGCCCGAAGGCTGTGGCGTGCTTTACATCGACCGCGACGTGATCCCCCAGGTCGAGCCCATCGAGTTCGGCTGGACGAACGTCGAAGGCTCTGCGATCTACAGCCACGAGCTCAAGCTGCGCAGCGACGCCTCCCGCTACGAGTGTGGCACGCTCAACACGATTGGCTGCTACGGCTTGCGAGAATCGCTCGAGATGTTCCTGGAAATCGGTGCCGAGCCCATCGCCCGGCAGATCCACCACCTCGCCGGCCGCATCGCCGCCGGGGTCGCCGCCAAGGGTTACGAGATCATGACGCCCCGGGACGAGACCTGCGGCTCGGGGATCGTGACCTTCCGTAAGCGGGCCGCGCCGTCGGAGCAGGTGGTGGCCAAGCTCAACCACAACGGCGTATCCACCGCGCTGCGGTTCGGGTGGGTGCGGGCCGCCCCGCACTTCTACATCAACGACGAAGATGTGGACCGCTTCCTCGACTTACTGCCCTGAGGATTGGCGCGAAGGAACAGTCTCGAGCACCAGCCGCTCGCCGTCGGTCAGGCCGTCAAAGGCGTCTTCGAGCGAGCCTTCCGAGATCGAGCCGCCCCGCTCGTTCGCCGTGGCGTAGAGCGTCTCGAGCGCATTGCCGAAGTCCGTGCCGGTGCTGAACTCGGGCGGCTCGCCGAAGGCGATAACTTTGAGCGCGTCGGTCAGGCGCTCGGCCCAGACGCGGGCCAGCCACTTGGCGTCGGTCTCGCCGGCCAACGTGAGGTCGTCCTGCGTCAACTGCACCAGCACGGTTTGTTGAGAGCCGTCGTCCTCCTGCTGGATGATGGCTGGCAAGGCGCTCTCCTCGTCGAGGGTAATCACCTTGCCTGGCTCGTCCTTGAGCGCCGTTACCGCTTGTTGCAGGGTATCGACGATCTTCTTGGCCCGCGCCGCGCCGTCCCCGCCCTGCATGGGGTCATTCACCACGAAAACCGCGATCTGGTTGAGCTTGATGGCGATTGGCACGCCGCCGGTCTTGCCCTCGTTCGGCAGCAGGGCGTAGGTGACCTCCGCGGGCGGCAGGTCCGCCCGGAGGCGTCCGGCTTCCAGATAAATGACAAAGGCCGCTATGCCCGCCACTAGTGCGATGGCGGCGATGGACACCGGTTGCGAGAGGCGCGCTTTGAGGGTCGGCTTCTTGACTTGGTCGGTGAAGGTGAAGCCGCTCTCACCCTCGGCTGGTCGGGCGGTTGGCGTTGGATTCATAGTGGTCTACGGTCGTTCGGCTTACACTATTTCGGGCACTCTAGGCTGTAGGACGCACGCTGGGGCTGCTGCGATTCAAGTTTTTATTGTAGCTGGGGACCTGGACTCCGGGTGCCGTCCGCGCCGCTTGAAGGCCTTAGCACGCTGCAGTGTTTGACATCAAAGACCTGTTTTGAGAGCATGAAAATCAAGCAGGACCCCGCCTCTGCTCCTCAGTAGCTCAATGGTAGAGCATCCGGCTGTTAACCGGAGGGTTGTAGGTTCGAGTCCTACCTGAGGAGCCAATCTCTCTGTCAAAGGTGCCTCGTCCCAGGGGTAAAATTTTGGGGCTAACACTTTCTTGTCTTCAATGACAGTCACCGCGTCACCGTCGGTTACGTGGGAGTAGATTTCAGGATACTGGGTTAGCCGATCGGATAATTGTCGGCTGAGCCGTTGCAACTGGACCTCGATCGAGCTACTATCGGGCAGCCACACAATTTTAGGAGGCCACGAACATGAGACGTGCCTGGTGTTTCGGTACGGTGTTCTTCCTCGCAGTTGCTCTCTGTCCCGCCGCTGCGCCTCGGCTGACCTCGGTCGAGCCCAACGCGGGCAAGCCTGGCGATGAGTTGCTCATCAGCGGCCAGAACCTCGGCTCCTCGGATGTCACCAAGCTGTTCCTGACCGCAGCCGGAAAGGACCACGAGGTCAAAATCGAGGAACAGACAAGCGACTCGATTCGGTTCACGATCCCGGCGAAAGTCGAGGTCGGATCCTACAATCTGATGATCCAGACCGGCGGCGCGACGCCGACGCTGATGGAGCAGCCGATTCGGTGCACAGTCGAGAACGAAGAGATGGCGCGCAAGCGTGCTGAAGAGGAGGCTGCTTTTCAGAAGCAGTTGGACGAACAAGCCCGGAGCGAGGAAGAAAAACAACCGGAGTCCGAGGAGAAGCCGTAGGCCTCACCCGCAAGCCCGAGCAGGAAATGTTCGTCGTCGGCCCAGCACTTCAAGTGCATGGGTTGAAGGCGAAAGCCTCGACGATCGGCAGGAAAGTCGCTGCGCGTTCCTTCTTCTTGGCGCGTGGCGCCTGTCCCCAGCGTGGGGTTGCTTTCAATTCTTCTGTAGCAAAGCGCCGGGGCATCGGACTTGGTCTGGCCCTGGCAAGCTGAACCCTGATCGACTCAATCGGCCGGCCAAGAAAAAAACTGATCGTTGGTGCGAACGGCTGTATACCGGCAGCTACTCCGCAAGCCACACAATTTTGTCGGGTCAGGAGCATCTCAAAGGTTGGCGGCTAAGTCCGGCGAGCCCGCCAGCTCGCCCGACCGTATTCCCAGCCTAGTTCAACGATCCCGCTGATCTCGTCGGCAGTGGCGTCCCCTTCGAACTGATAGTCGAAGTTGGTCGCCTCGTAGCGTCCTCGGATCTGGAACGCTACTCGATTACCGTCGACATGGCCTTGCAGCGTGCCGTAGGGCACCAAAGGGCTGCTGTAGGACCCGGAGATGTCGTTTCCGTCGGCGTCCAGATAGATGTGCAGCCGCGTGCTACTTGCAACAAACTCCAAATCGGCCAGCCAGTGGCCGCTGAAATCTACGATCGCCGACCGGCGCTTCGGTTTGGGCTTGGGGCCCGGGGCGTTCTTGAGCACTTTGTAGAGACGTTCGGCGACGACCTCGTGCTCCCCCGGATACATCGCCGCCGGCCGCAGTACGAAACGGTGGCCTTCCCCCTCGGCGTGCGTCATGATGCGCGGCGACCCCTTGAGCATCTCGCGCCCCAGTTCGGCGTTGCTGTAGCCG
>JAKZVK010000681.1:0-5534 GCA_047516085.1 Bryobacterales bacterium | reverse complement strand
GCCTCAATCACCCGAATCCGAAGATCTGTACTGTAGCTCCGTGACATCGAACCCTCCTCTTTGAACCAGAGAGGACCGAATCACAGATCAAGCCTCAGGGGAATCCTTAAAATGATTCCGCGTTCATTGAAACCGCTCTAGGTCTATGCTACCCTGCCGCGGTTTGCGGGCCGGTACTCGGCGCGCCGATCTTCAGTCAAAAATAAAGGGAGTGATCACCATCATGAACAAGCTTAGTCGTCGCCGTTTCTTCAAGGTCTCCGGGGGTGCAGCCGCCGTGGTCGCAGCGCCGGCTCTCATTTCGAGGCGGGCCCTCGCGGCTCGCGAGAAAGAGCTCAACATCCTTTGCTGGGAGGGCTACAACTCCGACGAAGTGCTCGATCCGTTCCGCAAGATGTCCGGCGCCAAGGTGCGAGCCGAGAGCGGCACCTCGGATCCCGACATGATCAACAAGCTGCGTGCCGGCGAGATCAACGTGTGGGACGTGATCAACGTCAACCAACCATGGGCGCGCGAACACATGTATCCGGAAAAGCTGATCAAGCCGATCCCGAGGGATACGTTCGAGCCTTACATGGAAAACATGATGGAGGCGTTCCATCCGCCCTACAAGTGGGCGTTGTCCCTCGACGGCAAAGATCTCCTCGGCATGACGCAGCGCTTCGGCCCGTTCAACTTTGTAGTGAACACCGAGAAGATTTCCCGCGCTACCGCCGAGGACGAGGGCTTCGATCTCTTCAACGAGGCGAGCAACGCGGGCAAATACGGCATCCTCACTTACGACAACTGGAACATCTTCCACATGTGCCTCGGCGCGGGCGTCAACCCGTTCCAGAAGCACACCCAGGCCGACATCGATGCCTTCGAGAAGACCGCGCGCAAGTGGTTCAAGGGCGCCAAGCTGCTGACCGACGACCTGGTGCAGATGAATCTGGCCCTCATCAACGGCGAGATCGATCTCTACTGCACCGGCGGCACCTACACCGCTTCGTCGGCGCGCCTGGATGGCGCGACCAACGTGCGCGGCATCACGCCGAAGCGCGGTCCCATGGGCGGCAAGGGTGGTATCGTCTGGGTGGAGATCACCTCGGTGGTCAATAACCCGCAAGTCTCGCCGCTCGCCGAGGAGTTTTTGCACTATGTGCAGCGTCCGGACGTGTGCCACAGTGTGGCCTTCTCCGAGGGCACCTACAATCCCATCACCCAGATGGCGCAGCCGGAAGTGTTCAACCAGTTCACCAAGCAGGAGCTCGACGCCATCCAATGGGATACCCTCGAGGAGGATCTGTCGAACTGCTCGGACTACGACATCAATCCGGATTACGACGCCATGGATACGCTCTACAACGCGGCCAAGCGGGAGGCCTGAGGCTTCGCGTTCCAGGGACCAATCCGGGAGCCCGGGAGGGATGCCGGACATGAGCGACGGCGTCATCCTGCGGCTCGCGGACCTGTCCAAGCACTTCGGCGCGCTCAAGGCCGTCGACTCCGTCAGCCTCGACATCAATGACGGTGAGCTGTTCACCGTCGTGGGCCCGTCGGGCAGCGGCAAGACCACGCTGCTGCGCATGCTCGCGGGCATGGAGCGGCCCACGCGGGGCGACATCCTGCTGCGCGGGGAGCGGATCAACGACATACCCACCAACCACCGCCCCACCTGCATGGTGTTCCAGTCGCTCGCGTTGTTTCCGCATCGCACGGTGGGCCAGAACATCGAGTTTTCGCTCAAAGTCAAGGGCGTTTCATCCGCCAATCGCCGCGAGCGCGCCGAGCAGCTAATGGCGCAGCTGCACTTGCCGCTCGACTTCTACGCCAAGCGCGTCACTGAGTGCTCCGGCGGTGAGCGCCAACGCGTGGCGCTTGCCCGCGCGCTCGCCTACGACCCGGAGATACTGTTCTTCGATGAGCCGCTGTCGGCCATCGACTATCGATTGCGCAAGACGCTCGAGAAGGAGCTCAAGGACATTCACCGGGAGACCGCCAAGACCTTCGTCTACGTCACCCACTCGCTCGAGGAGGCGATGGTGATGAGCGATCGCATCGGGATCATGCGCGCGGGCCGTCTCGTGCAGGTCGGGACCCCGGACGAGATCTACAACCGACCGATCAACAAGTTCGTCTCCGAGTTCATGGGAGAGGTGAACGTGCTCGAGGTGACTCACTCCGTGGGCAATAGGCTCGCCTGCCCGAGCCTCGACGCCGAGTTCAGCGCGCCGGCGATGCCGAACGGCTTCACCTCGGGGCACCTCGTCATCCGGCCCGAATCGGTACGCTTCCTCTCGGATCCGAGCGAGGCCGAGAACGCCGTGCAAGGCACCGTCTACAACATGTACGCGCTCGGCTCGCGCATTCAGTATCAAGTACAGGTGGGCACTCACGTCTTCACGGTGGAGAAGCTGAGAGAGCAGCGTTACGAGGGCAATCTGGACGACGTCGTGACCGTCGGCTGGGATGCGGCCGACAGCATCCTGGTGAGCGACTGATGGCGATGCCGCGCGAGCAGCTCGCGGCCGACGGGCTCGAGGTGAGCCGGGGCAGTTGGCGACTTCCCGCCTGGCTCAAGCAGCCGGGGCTTCTCTGCTCGCTGCCGCTGCTGACGCTGCTGCTGCTCGGATTCCTGGCGCCGCTGACGGTGGTCGTCGGCTACAGCTTCATGCCGCCCAAGACCTTCGGCTTCGCGCATCTGCCGACCCTCGAGAACTTTCACAACATCATGAACGAAAGCTACTACCGCTCGTTCCTGTGGTCATTCGGCCTCGCCCTCACCACCGTGGTCATCCTACTCCTCGTCTGCTATCCGCTCGCCTACGGCATGGCGAAGCTGTTCGGACGCTGGTCGAACCTGCTCACGCTGCTGCTGGTGATTCCGCTATTCGTCTCGGAGAACATCCGTCTTTACGGCTGGTTGCTGTTCTTGATAAAGGGGGGCGTTGTGCTCGGCGCGCTCCAGAGCTGGTTCGGCGTCTCGCCCGACAGCGTGATTTACACGGTGCCTGTCATCGTGCTCGGGCTGGTCTATGTGTACGTGCCCTTCACGCTGTTTCCCATGGTGCTCGGCATCTCGATGGTGCCGCGCGAAGTGACGGACGCGGCCGCCGATCTAGGTGCCAGCCGCTGGCAGGTGTTTCTCGAGGTGGAGCTCCCTCTCGCCATGCCCGGCTACCTCATCGGCGCCATGCTCACCTTCGTGCTCGCGCTCGGCTCGCTTGCGGAGTCGAAGATCCTCGGCGGCCAGACGGTGATCATGATTGCCGACGACATCGAGACCGCCTTCACCTTCAGTCAGAACTGGCCACTCGGCTCGGCGCTATCGGTGCTGCTGATCGCGCTCGTCGGAGCGATGCTGCTGTACTTGCTCAAGCGCCTCGACCTCGACGCCATCCTCGGGCGGCGGTGACCGGCATGGAGGAACGGAGCAAGCGCATCGCGCGCAACCTGATCGCCCTTTGGGCGGCCTGCATGCTGGTGTTCATGTACCTGCCGATTGCCTGCGTCGCCCTCGCCTCGCTCTCCAAGAATCGGTACTTCCGCTTCCCCATCGCCAACTACGACACCGTGTGGTACAGCAAGGCCTTCACCTCGCTTACGGTGCGCGGCTTGTTCGAGACCTCACTGTCCATTGCGGTGCTGGTGACCGCCATCTCGGTGGTGCTCGCCTTCTTCGGCGCGCTCGCCTTCGCGCGCTTCGAGTGGCGGGGGCGCAAGCACTACCAGCGCGTCGTGCTGTTGCCCATCTTCTTTCCGCAGGCGGTGCTCGGCCTCGCGTTGCTGGTGTGGCTTAGCACGCTTGGGATCATCCCCGATTGGCGCACCGCGGTGTTCGCGCACCTCATCTGGGTGGTGCCCATCGCCACCCTGGTGATGGCCATTCAAGCCTACAGCCTTGACCCGGCCCTCGAGGAGGCAGCCTTCGACCTCGGGGCTAGCCGCTTTCAGGTGCTCAAGGAGATAACCATCCCCATGCTCTGGCCGGGGATCTTCTCGGGGGCGTTGTTCTCCTTTTTGCTCTCTTGGAGCAACTTTCCGCTGTCGATGTTCACGACCGGTGCGGATCAGACGATTCCCGAGTGGTTGTATGCAAAAATGGTGGCGGGCTACACGCCGCTGGTGCCCACGCTGGGGGCGCTCACCACCCTTGGCGCGGCCGTGATGCTGCTGGGAGGTTACGCGGTCATCATGCTCACGCGACGGGCCCGGTCGCGGTCGGCAAACGAATAGCGAGCTGACGGATGTCGGGAGAACAGGAGTCGACCACGCTCACCCGCGATCTTCCCTTCGAGCCGGGGCGCTCCGGGCTCCTCGTGGTGGACATGCAGAACCTTTGCGCGGCGCGCGGGCGCGGCGAAGACGCGGACGGCAAGGCGCCGCCCGACGACGACTACTATTCGCTTCTCGAGCGGACCGTGGTCCCCAACTGCAAGCTCCTGATAGAGGCGTTTCGCGCCCGCGGCCTCGAAGTCGTCTATACGGTTATCGAGAGCCTGACCCTCGACGGACGCGATCGGAGCCTCGATCACAAGCTCTCCGGCTACCACGTTCCGAAGGGCTCGGAGGACGCGCGGGTGGTAGAGCCGCTTGCGCCCGCCGGTGACGAGATCGTGCTACCGAAAACCGCCTCGGGTGTCTTCAACGCCACCAACATCGAGTACGTACTGCGCAACATCGGCATCGATCGGATCGCCATCTGCGGCGTCTACACCAATCAGTGCGTGGAGTCCGCCGTTCGCGACGCGGCGGATCGGGGCTTTTTAGTCACACTGGTCGAGGACGCCTGCGCGGCCATCAACCAGGACGCCCACAATGCTGCTTTGAAGACACTCGCGGGCTACGCCCGAGTACTCACGACCGCCGAGCTGCTCTCGGAACTCGACGCGGTCAAGACTGCGCATTACCAATCCCCCATGGGTGTGTAATCCGCTGCTCTACCGATTTTTGACGACTCGGAATCGTCTGGTAGGTTCAACAGCGTGACTCGCGCGCGAGGACCATCCATCGAATTCGAGACTAGGCCAGCCTTCATGAGTAAACGCAAGAGGAGCAAGACGGTGAGACGGCGTCGTGTCCGCTTGTCCGATCGCCGCGAGTGGGTCGGCGGAAGTCGGACCATGCCCGCGTGGTCAAAAGACTCATGCAGCTTCATGATAGTAGCACTTGAGCAGCCCACCGAGCCGTTCCCGGCAGACAACTTCTCCAGCGTCTGATCGCACGATTGATGTTGATCAATCTGCCGGGGCCCTCACAGCACTCGCATGTCTGCTCGCCCGTCAGGCGGCGCGCGAGTTCCTTGCACCTCCTCTACCCGCCTACGCCGAGAGCGTGATCTGGCCCGTCAGGAACGTGATCTGCTAAAAAAAGCGCTGGCTGTCAATGGCGGAGCAAAAAGGGACCACCGAGGCGGTGTAAGAAGGGACCACTTGGCGGCTGCGGGCTTGTCCCCTAGTCCATGGGAGGGCCCCGGGTGCGACGCGGCGTGCCCTCAACAGGCCGACGCGGCGGCGCGCGCGGGAGGGACCTGTGGGCCCACGGGGTCAAGC
>JAKZVK010000680.1:0-20621 GCA_047516085.1 Bryobacterales bacterium | reverse complement strand
CCTGAACTAATCGAAGTGATCCAATCCCACGGTCCCCCGATGCGCGGACTCCTTGGCGGAAGACTAGCCCTTCCGGAGCCACCCCATCGTGGATCTGTGGATGGCCGCGGAAATCTCTGGGTACCTGTGGATAAACCGGCTCTTCGGAAATGACGGGGCAGTCGGGGCGGTGAGGGTCCGCGGCTGAACGCGAGGGATCCCCCAGAATCGGCGCTGCTTGGACAGCCGAATCGGGAGGATCCCTGTGGAGTGTGACCCTACGCGCGTCTGTGAGTTGCTGGTGGGATTGGGCGATGTGGAGATCGTCGGCGTCGATGACGGCGCTGAGGGGCCGTTGCGGGTGCACATCCGCGGGCGGGCACCGAGACCGCCGTGCGGGGGATGTGGGGGGCTGGTGTGGTCCAAGGGCGAGCGCAGCGTCGAGCTGGTGGACCTGCCGGCGTTCGGGCGGCCGGTGCGGCTGGTGTGGCACAAGCGCCGCTGGCGATGCCCCCGCTCGGGGTGTGCGGCGGGCTCGTTCAGCGAGCAGGACTGCGCCATCGCGCCGCAGCGGGCGCTGTTGACTGCGCGCGCTGGCCGTTGGGCGACTCGCCGCGCTGGGCGTGGCGAGGCGATAGCGGACACCGCGGCGGTGCTGGGCTGTGGGTGGCACACCGTCAACGCGTCGGTGCGGCGCTGGGGCCAGGCCCTCCTCGACGCCGATGGCGACAGGATCGCCGCGGTGGTGGCGCTGGGCCTCGATGAGACCCTGTTCTGTCGCCGGGGCCGGTTCGCTCAGCGGGCCCGGAGCACCAGCATCGTCGACGTCGCGCGGGGCCAGCTGCTCGACATGGTCCCAGGCCGCACCGCTGATGGGCCTGCACGCTGGCTGCTGCGGCGGCCAGCGAGCTGGCTGGAGCAGATCCGCTGGGCGGTGCTGGACCTCTCTGGCCCCTACCGCGCCGCCTATGACACCGCGGTGCCTGACGCTGCACAGGTCGCTGACCCCTTCCATGTGGTGCGCCTGGCCAACACCGCGCTCGACGAGGTCCTCCGCAGAGTCCAGAACCAGACCCTGGGACATCGAGGCCACGCCCACGACCCCCTCTACCGGGCCCGCAAGCTGCTCGTCGCCGCGCACGAACGCGTCACCGAATCAGGCGACGCCCGCCTGCGCGGCCTGCTCGCAGCCGGAGACCCCTACGGCGAGGTCCGAGACGCCTGGCACGCCAAAGAGACCCTCAGAAGCATCTATGACATCGGTGACGCCGACCTGGGCGCCGCCACCGTCAACCAACTCGCCCAAGACCTCCAAGACCCCGCCATGCCCGCAGAGAGATCAACCGGCTGGGACGCACCATCTGGAACTGGAGACACCAGATCGCCAACTGGCACGCCGCCAGAGTCACCAACGCAGCCACCGAGGCCACCAACAACCTGATCAAACGCGTCAAACGCGTCGCCTTCGGATTCACCAACTTCGCCAACTACCGGATCCGAGCCCTGCTCTACGCCGGCAAACCCAACTGGGCGCTCCTCGACACCCTCACTCCCCCCTGAAATCCGAAGAGCCTGATTGCCTTGGATCGTGAGGCGGTGAGCTTCGATCTCACGCCAATCCCTCTCGACGAGATCCTTGAGTTTCGAGAGGCGAACCGCGACAGTCACAGGGCCTCCATGCGCGACCCTCACAGATTCATGACTGAACTCGCTGCCATAGACGACGCAAGCGACCGCGAACAGCTTCTGGTAGAGCGTCGCCAGGAGATCGCCGACGCCGCGCACGAACTGCAGCATTCCACCCGCCGCTCGCTCGGCAAGAACCTGGCGTCCTTCTCGTTGGGCCTGGCAGGCGCCGCTTGGACCTTCCGCGGAGGGCTTCGACCCTGTGGGTCTCGCTCTCGCCGCTGGAGCCCTCGCGCCTCAACTTGTCCCCGGACACCCGGCTCAGATCACTGCCTACTCCTACATGTTCGACGTATGCCAAGAGTTCGGTAGCCGCATCAGTGGATAGCGAGGATCTGACCGCGGACTAGTCCTTGGTTCGCTGACAGAGGCCATACCGTGGTAGTCGTGAGCGAACCGGATGACGCTGATCGAAACGCCCTACGCGAGACACTTGTTCATGAGTTGAGGACGGTCGCTGCCGATGTCATCTACTTCGTTGCATAACCCAAGTTCACTACTGCCCTTCATCAACGTACAACCAACACGGTGCATTGTCCGCGCGACTCAAAGTCCTGCCTGAAGACATTATCATCAGCAATTGCTCGCTCAGGGTCGTAAACGACGAAGAGAATGTACTTGTCCCGCGGATACTTCGTTAGGTCGGCAGCCATTCCTTCAGATGCTTTGCTAGGTGAAGTGGCACCGCGCAGGAATTTGCTCTCGATCAGAACGTCCGTGTCGTCATTCCCGTGATCTGGGATGGTATGACCTCCCGCAAATGACACTACAGGGTGCTCCCTGCGCAGATCCAGTTCATGCGAATTCAACAAGGTGTTGATCTTGGCGTTGAGATCTGACTCATTCCGAGGAGGATGTCTACTGAACATTGGTCCAATCGCCGGCTCGATCAGTTCGCGAAGCCGATCGACCAATCGAGCCACCGGATCCTTCAAATAGTCCCGGCCGGAGATCACATCAAGGAGCGAGCCAGAAACGGTGCTCGAATAGACATCATCGTGCACGTTTCTCATTCGATTCATTGCGAGCGCAACCTGGTTTCCGTGCTGCCTACACAAATCTCTGACCCAAGTCAATCGTTCGAATTCGTCTCCTCCGCCTGGCAGATAGTCAATGATCGCAGTTAGTTCAGAAGCCATCTCTATGAAGAAGTGATCCTCGCTCCAAGTACTAAAGTCCCTTGCCTGCCGAACAAAATCCAAGACTGTCGTCTTGATCTCCCGGTCTGTGATGGATGCCGAAATAATGTCCTTCGCATAGATACCAACATCATCAATGTCATCGGTCTTCGAAGCATAGGCAGCAAATCTCCTATCTACGCACTGAGAGCAGCCTCCACAATGTGTCGCCATGCCTAGGTTCTGGAACGTCTTGCTACACGACACAGAGCTTGGAATCAATTCTGAGTGCGGTCCATTTCGAAGGAGCGACATAACATCTGTCTTTGTCTTCCACAGGAAGGGAAGTCGTATCTGCATGGCGCCTTCGAAAACAAGAGAGAATAGCTCATTCAGGTGATGAATAGTCTTGGGGTGAGTCGTCCGACTGGCTCTAGCGCCGGTGAGATCCGAGCGGCGCGGGAAATTGAATCCCGTTATTCCGTTCTCAAATACAAAGAATCCGTCCTGACCAAATGCTTGGGCGATCGCGAACGCGATACTCGTGTACAGGAATGCCCGAGACCGTTGAGTTTCTTCCGCAGCACGGGTGTTCTTGAGATTACACTTGAACCTATAGTGGAAGATCCTGTCAGAGTACCGGCCCTTTAGTGCCGCAGCCATCTTCTGTTGGGTTCTCACCGTTCCTGGCTGAGACTGGTGACTGACCAGACACAGTTTCTCGTCGGTCATTTCAAGTCGATCAATAACGCCCGCCAACGAATCAAGTCCGCCAGAGAATAGGGCCACCGTGAGTGGTCGATACTCGCTCACCAAGAATTCCTCGTCATCGAACAAATTAGTTTTGGGAGTCGAATGGCCTGACTCGAACGAGAACCTGTAAGATCGATCGCCAGTCATGAATTGTAGAGCGCCAGATAGACACTCAGCAACATCGCTCCTTGCCCAAAACGCATGATCCCTCACCTTGATAGAGAAATGGAACGATCTTGCCCAAGCGTGATATTCCACTGCACTTGTTGAACCTCGCTTGCGCATTCGATCGGCGCAATATATGTACGCCGCAATCTCCAGTAGATCGAGAGTACGATCCGGCAGGTGATACACATCTCGCACGAAGCTTGGCAGCCCGATTCTAACATTGGCACTGCCTCCCTCTTTCTCGAGGTAATCCAGGACAACAGTCCTTTGTTTGGCAGGTAGCTCACCAGGTGGGGATGCTCCATTACATAACACCAACACGGGCACTTCCTTACCCATGAGCGTTGGTCCCCCGCCTCAGTTCCTCCCGCATCTTACCGAAAGCGATCGATAGAAAACGTCTAGACTCTTCTTCAGATGGGAATCCGTCACGGGCATAGTTATTGAACCATCCGGCAGCGAATGACTGAGTTATACGAGAAGTCTCGAACGCGAATCGCGAGACCCCGTCTAGGTGGGCTCGAAGCTCAACGGCCAAGCGGTCACGTTCTTGGACGCTTGCCATAGAAGCAGACGCTTCGCGCTCCAAGAAGTAGTTCAGGTACCTCTCAGTGAACTTGGAGAAGAATAGCCTGGACACCTCGCAGAATCCTGCTCCGCTATCCGCACGCTGCCAGATCTCGGCAGCATCAACCGAACTCGAGAATAGAGTCACTTGTGTCTGCTGTTGTGCAGACCAGTGAGATATTGCATCCGCGGAAGCTCTCATTGCAATGGCGGCGTACTCATTGGAGTCCGCGTGGAGTTCGACCCATGATCGCAGTTGGGCTATGAGTCGCAACGTAGAAGGGCTATCTTCAAAGTTTATACTAGGAGAGATTAAGGTTCGTTCGAAATCTCTTAAGGATGCACTCTTAGTAAGCGCAACTAAGAATTGAAAAGCGGCGACAACTCCGTCGTCAAAATGCATTTTCCTGAACTGACTTCTAACATTATCGAGGGTGGCACTCGCGATTGCCGCTACATCTTCACGAGAGCCGGATGACTCTGCTAACTGTGCGACAATGTCCTGCCACTTCTTAGTACGAGGGAGTACGCCTACTCGCTCATGCCCCACGCTTCAGACCTCACTCGGAATCAAGGTCGACCCTGTCGAATCTAGATGTGAGAGGGACTTGACTAGGCTGCGTGTGAGGTTCTGGAGCGCCGGGAGATGGCCCGCTTCCATCATGTCTTTGACAAGAGGGATCCCGCCCGCGGCGTAGCCCTCGGCGATGTCCAAGACTTGCCGGGGATTTCGCACAACGAACGGATCCCCCGCGTGGGCTATCGCCAGCAAGAAGAGGAATTCAATCGTGGCCCGGTCGCGTTGGAGGACGACGCCGGTGATGAACTCGTGGCGCTCAGCAGGGTCCACGGTCATGAAATGATCTTGTGACGCGCCTACGGCTGCTGCAAGAAGCCAGAAGTCGACGTAGCGCTTGAACGGTGCTTCTTCGATGTCCTTGGATCCCCCCTCTACCGAGCCAAAGGTGGTGCTGTAGAGCCTCAGGTCCTCGTGGTAGGCCTTGGGAACGTGGATCGCTTGGTTCGCGAACGGATTGAAGTCTTGGGAGATCGCCACGCTCAGACCGTCGCCTTTCGCTCGCAGACCCGGCAGGACGAGTAGTAGTCGCAGTCGCAGAGCAACGTCTCGAGTCGCCCGGTCGCCGGATCGTTGACCAGCTGCTTCGGGTAATGGTCGGTGAAGGTCATCGTGTAGGTGCGTCCGGCGTACCGATCGAGAATGTCCTCCACGCCTTGAACTTCGCTTCCGGTGAGGAACATGACAAGTTGCGTTGAATTCTCCGCTGCGTACTCGAGCATCGATCTTCGGACGAGCGCGCTGGTCATTCCAAGTGGCGTGTCTACGACGTTCGGAGCGCTCACGCCGCTCACGCGGACGAGCCCAAGGATGAAGGCCAGTGTCAGTGCTCTGCGTTGTGCCCCGCTGAGGTCCTTGTCAGGGTCTAGCCGCTGGTCATCAGAGCCGAACACAATGATGTCATGCTGGCGCGTTAGCTCCGCTCGCTGGATGAGGCCGCCGGTCTCTGGATCGGTCACGATCATTTTGAGGAAGATCTCGCTCATCGCGGAGCTCACCTCATCGACTGTCTCGCTCTCCAAGGTCTTGACGGTGCTCCGAAGCACGGTCAGTAGGTCGTTGGAGGCGATCTCTTCGGCAAGCCGTCGCCGGTACTTCTGCTCTTTCCTCTGGGCCGCTTGCCGTTGCTTGACTACCTCGGCTCGATCGCGCTTCGTGGTTCGGATCTGTTCGGATACTCGCGCCGCTTCGCCGGCGAGGCGCTTCGCCTCGGATTCCTCCTCGGTCAGCATCCGTTCCAGTTCGCTGATGTCTTGTTCGGGGATGTCGCGGATCTTGGTTCGTAGCTCGGCGATCTCCTTTTCGAGCCGCCGTTGGGTGTGGCTGCACCGCACGATGTCGGTGAGCGAGCCGCCAGCCTGCGCAACCCACGAGTCAGGTTCCTCATCGCCGCCATTGGTGTCGCGTAGCCTCGCAGCGGTACTGAGGTGCAGCAGGATCTCGTGGCTTTCCTCGAGCTGGTCGACCTCGGCGAGGAGGTCGCAGAGTGCGGCGTGTCCGTCCGTTCCTTCCGACACGTCTCGCCCGCAGATGCACGTCTTGCGACGGAGCCGATCTCGTACGACCTCGGGCAAGGTGTCCGGGATGACCCCGTCGGTCTCGAGTTGAGCAAGAAGATCTCCGGCTTGGTGGATCTGGCTTGCGGCGACTCGTGCGAGTACGTCGGAGCTGTTGATGAGTGCGCGCTGCCGTTGCACTAGCACAGCGTGGTACTTACGCTCGTCGTCCAGCTCCCTCGTACGATCCGAGAGGTCGGACTCAAGCTGTCGACGATCCGCGCTACCAGCGGCCAGCGCAGCACGGAGTGCCTCGTCCGCCTTGCGCTTGCGGGTGTCGGTAGCCTGGCGGTCGTCGTCGATCTGCTTCTTGGCCTCTTCCAGTTCCTGCAGGCAGTCGGTCAGATCGGCCTCTCGTGTTGCGAGGTGTTCCAAGTTGGTACCGGCGGCGTCCTTCCGGACGGCGGAAACTGCCTGTCTCCTCGCGACATCCACGTGGCGCTCAGCCTCTTCGAGAATGTCGAGCCCGAGCAGCTGACGCACGGCACGTTCCACTCGGTCGCGCTTTGCCGAGCGCTCGTCGGTCGCTTCGATGAAGGCGAGCGCACGGTCCCCGTCAATGAAGAACACGTCCTTGAGGCTCTTGGGCAAGACCCGGTTGGCGATGAACGCGTTCGGATTGGCCACGGGTTCATCGCCTGTTGGCTTCTGCTCGAAGAGCATCAGATCTGACCCGTCTACATCGAAGGCACCGGCGTTCGTTGGTCGCTCCTTCGTGGTGCGTACCAGGTCGTATGTCCGTTCCATGCCGGTTTCGTCGTCGATGGTTGCGAACCTGATCGTCACCTCAATGGCGCAGATCTTGCCGTCGCCTTGGACGTCCCAGTCGAGGGGATGAAGCCGGTACGCGGATCTTCTGCCGGGTAGGGCGTCGTCGCCAAAAAGACCCCAGGTGAGAGCCGTGAGCAGGGTCGTCTTCCCGGTGCCGTTCTCGGCGCGGATCACGGTCAGAGGGCCCTCGGGCTCGCGGGCAAAGGAGATCTCGACGTCGCGGAGCTGCCGGAAGTTGCGCACTTTGACCTGGTCAAGCTTGATCATCAGGACGGCTCCCAGCCGGCCTTGAGGAGGACCGTCGCTAACGCCTGCGCCTTGTCGTTGATCTTCTTCTGGATCTGGGTCCTCGCTTCGAGGTGCTCCTTCTCGAGGACAACGATCTGGGCCAACGTCTCGAGGACGTCCCCCCGGTAGCCAGGCACACGGTCCGTTTCGTCGATCCGGTCGACCTGCTCGCGTAAGACCGCGAGGAGTTTCTGCTGGCTGACCGTCATTCCGTGTACCTCCACCTGGCCTCGGTGATCATACGATGTACTCCAGTCGGACATCCTGGAGCATGTCTCGTGGTCCTCCTAGGGCGGCGCGGTTCCGCGCTAGGTTCGTGAATTCGTCGCATCTAGCGAGTTCACCTCGGATCAGTCGCTTGACCTCGTCGTCTCTTGGTTCGCCGGGCGGCGGGAGGACCAGGAAGTCATGAATCGTGGCGTACTCCTTCCCGATGGCCGAGCACATGCGCAGCACCCGTCCCCGTCGTTGAACCCATTGGCGTTCAACGGTCGTGCTCGCCAGGATGATCGCCGTCGAGATCTCAGGGACGTTTAGGCCTTCGTCAAGAACACGCTTTGCCGTAAGCACTTTGAGGGATCCCCCTCGAAACGCGTCGAGCACCGAGTCAACTAGTCTTGCGTTGCCCGTCTCGTGGGCGGTGATCTGGTGGAATCTGAGGCCTAGCGATCGAACGATCTCGTTCACTGATTCGAGCTGGCTGGGGTCCTTGTCGGTGGCGTACACGAGCGTGTGTCGGACCTCGTCCGGCGAACCTTGCGCGAGCAGCGCCTTGAGCATTTCGAGTTTGCCTTCCGCGGCCTCAAGGACGAGGCGGCGCCTGTTGCGGAGAAGTTGCAGTCGCTCCTCTTCCTCGGCGCTGGGGTCTCGACCGGCGGCGAGCGTGAGCCTGCGGATCTTGTCGCTGAGCCTCCGGTACTCCTCGAGCTCGTGGTGGCTGAGACCGACCGGGTGGAGGTGGTAGTGGTACGGCACGAGGCAGACGCCGATGGCGTCGGCGAGACCGAACTCGAACACGACGTTGCCGAAATACTCCGCTAGGCGTGCTGTGCCATCTGGGTCATATTGGCGTTCCGGGGTTGCCGAGAGTCCGAGCCGATAGTCGATATGGAGAGGCGGTGAGGCCAGGAACGAGCCGCCGCCGAGGTTGTGGACCTCGTCAGCGATCAGCATCAATGGCCCCTGGTAGCTGTCGAGGAGCTCGCGGAAGGCGGTGTCCTTGAGGAAGTCATTCGTGACGATGAGCGCCTCCACGCCTCCGGTGTCGAGCTCGATGCGTTGGAGCCGTTCGTCGATCTCACGGAGTCGCCGCCGGCGCCCATGGGCTCCTGTGATGTACGGGGCGATGCCAAAGTCACGCCACTCCTCTGCCCACTGCGCGATGAGCGGGAGTGTTGGAGCCGCGACAACAACGACGAGGCGCCTGAGCTCGCGCCAGAGGCGCCAGGCGCAGAGCAGGGCCGTGATCGTCTTCCCTGAGCCGGTGGCCATGGCGAGGATTCCGTGTCGGCCGGCTCCTTCCCATCTGAGCACCGCGCTTCCTTGGTGCGAGTAACGGCCGGCCTCCCAGACAAGATCGCGTGGTGGTGCGAAACGGTCCCGGTGTGTGCTGGCTTCGACGGCAGAGCCAAGCTCGATCCGATGAAGCTTGCCCTCAAGCTCGAGCGCCTTTCGGTAGTCCGCTTCGGTTGGCGGCTGGCTTGTGTCGTAGGACTCGATCAGGCCCTCTCGCAGCGCAACCGGGAGATCCACAGCGATGGCATGAGGTTTGGAGTTCGACCAGTACGCCTCGAACTCGTTGACCGCTTCTCGGCTCGCCGTTTCGCTGTCACCGCCGCGCCAACTGCGGTGCAGGTTGAGTCGCTCCACGTTGCCGAGGAGGGCCTGGCCGGTGAAGTTCGCAGACCCGGACAAGACTGCGACGTCTTGGCCGGCTCGGAAGATCCACTCCTTGAGGTGGAACTTCGCATCCTCCACTAAGACGACCTTCATGAGCAGGCGCCGCGTGGCGAGCAGGTAGGCGAAGCATTGCTTGGTGTGTTGAGCTAGAGCGCTCGCCAGGGCCGTTTCGTCCGTGAAGGCCGATTCGATCGCACCGTTGAGGAGCTCCGTTGGGCTCCTAGTGCCGAGCCGAATACCTTCCTGATCTGAATCCGACAGCACCGGGCTAACGAGTAGACGCAGCGGGTGATCACAGCGCAGGATGTAGGCCGCCAGACCGTGAGATAGCTCGCGGAGGGCCGCTCCTCCGAAGTAGCCGACCATGCAGTCGAACCTGTCTGCGACCTGCAGCGCGGGGATGATGACGTCCTCGACGACCTCGTCATCTGGACGTCTCCAGGTCGGTTTTCGGTCGTCGAGCAGCCTGAGTCGCGACGCCGCAGACCACGCCGCCATGTCAGAGGGCACACACCGTGCACGGCAGGGTGTCGTCGTCCTCCTCAAGGGCTTCGCTGAGGGCTTCGATGAGAGGGACGTTGGCTCTGGTCTTGGTGGCCCGGGTCATGGCTACTTCGTGACGTTCGAGGATTTCGTCGCGGCGGGATCGGAGCTGGAGGAGGGTCTCGCCGCCGGACCAGGTGTATTGGCGGCCGCGCATGGCTCGGTCGCCGAAGTCGGCGTCGCCGTCGACGCCGGCGTCTTGGAGCACCTTCTGTTCGATGGCCACGGCCCGGTCGAACAGTTCTGGGTGTACGTCGGCGAGGCCGATCCATTCTGCTTTGCGTTGGTAGAAGCAGAAGTAGCAGCCGGAGCGGGTTCGCCATTCGTAGTAGGCGGGGAGCCCGATGCCGGCGTTCTCAAGGATTCGCATGACGCCGTCGTGGTCGATGTTGTCTTCGATGAAGGGGAAGCGGGTCTCGATGTTGGGTTTGGTGGAGATGTAGCCCTTGCGGTTTGACTCGTCGGCTCGGATGGCCACGTAGGAGATCGCCGGGGCTTCACCGATCCATTCCTCGATGGGTTTGATCTTCATGTTCTTGGTGCACCAGCGCATCTGCGGTGACGGGAGGGTCCCTCGAAATACCTCGAACCAGTGGTCGAATCCGCGTGATGCGTTGAGCCGGACGATGGGCTTGCCGAGGATCACTTCGAGGCGGGTGAGGTATTCGTAGGTTTCGGGGAGTTCGGCGCCGGTGTCGCAGAAGAAGTACTCCATCTCCGGCACCTTGTCGCGCAGGTAGACGGCGAGGGCGCTGGAGTCCTTGCCTCCGGAGATACCGCAGATGTGGCGGGAGGACTCAGCCATGGCTTGCTCGTCTCGCAACAGTGTCGAAGTGTACGACGTCATCAGCATCGGTATCGGCGAGCAGTTGCTCACCTATGAGGGCGAGGAGCGCATGATGAGCACGTACCGGTGATCCCGCTTCCTGCGTGAACTGGCGCAGAGCATCTTCGGCGGCGGACCGCAGCATCGGGTCGAGGCTGACGAGGCGGTTATTTTCGCGACCGTCGGAGTGGGTCAGGGACACGCGGTACGCATCGAACACGCCATCGGTGGCTCGACGCTCGTGGTGCAACGCCGCCAGTCGGTGGAATGCGGCGAAGCGCTCGTGGACTTCGAGTCTGTACAACCGCAGGTCGTGGTCCGACCACTCTGCTGGCGCCTTCTTGACCAAGACGGTGGCGACCGCCTGGGCCCAGTCGGAATCTGCGTCGATTCCGTCGCTCGCGAGAGTCAACAGGAACGCCTTCATCTCAGGATCGAGCACCTCACCCTCAAGAGCCTCAGCCTGACCTGCAATCGCGGTGCGTGTGGTCTCGGCGCTGGCATCAAGCAATCGCCGCTGCAAGTCACCAAGAAGCCGCTCGTAGTTACTGCACAGCTCGTCGAGTGCCACAGCAGTGTGATCGGCATAGTCGCTTGCGTCTGGGTAAGCGTCCGCTTCGGCGATTACGGGACCGAATCCCAGCGCTGCGGGCAGCGTCGAGAACAACAACTGGTCGGGTTCGACGGCGGCCACGAGTGCATCTCGAACGTGAAGCGCTTCGGACGTCAGATGCTGAGTGCGCATCGTGAAGTTGTCGAGCTTGCTGGCCCGGCCGATTACATGCGCCACCACGGTCAACACATTTGCTACGCGGTGCCTGCGAAAGCCTGGCCGCAGCTGAAGGCGCTCCGCTAGCGCGTCGATGACGAGTCGGCGAGCGCCCGTGGTGTTGGCGAAGTGCCGAATGTCGAAGTGGTTCGGGTTGCGAACCATCCGTTCGGACACCTCAACCGTGAGCAGCGGCTTGAAGGTGCCGTGTTCGTAGATGGCCACCTCATCGGCGTTTGCGATCAACGCAGCCGTCACGAATACCGGGATCACTCCGGGCTTCATCCCGTAGGGAGGTGAGATGAGCGCTGCCCAGACGTCGTTGAGGTTGATGCGTCGGGCTGTAGCTCGCTTGAACTCCCCCTGGAGCATTTCCCACGCCGGTAGCAGCGACAGGTCTGCCGGCTCTGCGAACACCATCTCCGCTCTGTTATCGCTACGTCGATGGATCCGGGTGCTTTGCAGCAGTGCCCGGTACATAGCGACTTCGGGCCCATGGCCTTCGAGCGATAGATCATGCTCGATGCCATGATCGATCATCGCCCCAAGGAGAAGCGACCGCGCCTTGGCTCCCTGAGATGTGAGCTGGGTGCGGTTCAGCATCTCATTGCGAACCCGAGGAGTCTCGTAGTATGCGAGGTCGGCAGCCTCGGACACAGCGGAGCTTCCGCGTCCGCCGGCCAGTTCCTCGTCCTCATCTTCACTCGGACCCAACAGGATCCACCTGCACGCATGGGAACTAAACGCCCGTGCCAGAACCTCATCGAGCACAGCTTGAGCCTGAGCGAGTCGCTCCCCCAGCTCGCGTCGCGCTACCCAGTCCTCCTTGACAGCGGGCTCCACCAGGACATCTGCGATGCTGGCCGCCTCCCGCGCGGCGGCGTCGACTTCAGAGAGGTCCCGAGGAATCGCTACCACGGTCGGCTTGGTCATCCGCCAGCGCTCAAGGGACGGCAGTGCCTCCTTCTCTGCGATCAGGAGCAAGACCTCGCCGTCGAAGGACGAAAAAGTGTCGAGCGGTTCGACGCTCTCGCGCGAATCAACATAACGCCTGCGGAACACTCGAAGCACGTCACTCTTGGCGCTGTGCCGGGCAGCCACGACCGGTTCGGGCCTGTCGACCTCTCCGAGGATTCCTGCGAGCGACAATCGCTGCGCCCGCGCTCGGGCCGACTCAAGGGATGCTCGAACATCAACGTCGGTGCCTTGCCAGATCCGGTACTCATCCGCAAAGTCCCGGTAGGTCACAAGCCCGGCGTCCTCGAGATCCCCGAGGATGCGCTCCGCATCGGCATCCACAAGCGCTAGGACTTGTCGCGACGCTCGGATCTTTCCCGTGGCTGAAATGAGGTTGAGCAGAGCTATCGCTTTCGCCATGCGGGCCTGCGCGAGGGTTAGACCATGGGAGTCACGCAGCCGTGTGGCGATCTCGGCCCAGCGGCCTGACAACCGGGCCGAGTGGATGTTCATGGCGCTTGTGCCGACGAAGTAGTCGTAAACCTCCTCCAGTCCCACAGACGGCAATGTGCCCCTAGCCGGCACGGCCGTCGAAGCCAGGAATGAAGCGGCACTAGAGGCGTGCGTGCCGGTTAGGAACGAGAACAGCGTCCGCTCGTGCTGGCCGTACCGGCTGCACAACTCGGGCAGCACCACGGCTGCCAGCGGGTGCAACGGATACCACGACGCCACCGAGCTGGCATCGGCGAGGTCGGACATCCCTACGCCTATCGAGCGCATGTGCTTGGCCGCCATGGCCGCCCACCTGCCAATCCGGGTGCGCAACGTCTCGTCTTGAACGTCAAAGACGGTCCCAATGAGGGCTCTTGTCTGTGCCGGGGACTCCACGAACGCCAGGTCCTCAAAGCGGCCCTGCACCTTCGCCCACTCTCGGCGCTGCGGGCCGGCGGCACCCTCCATGTGCTCTTCGAAGGACAGATGCTGAAGCGTCACAAGGAAGATCGGCAAGCCCGAACCCTGACCCGCTTCCGCCAACTGCTGCAAGAGGTACGGGTCGCCGTCGTCGCTGTCGCGGACTGCTTCCAGGTTCTTGCCGAATTCATCGATCACTAGGAGCAGTGGCCGGTCGGATGCGAGGCCGCGAGCGATCTCTACCAGCGACGACGGCGCAGGACCTCTGCGCCGAGGATCGTCCGCCTTGGCGTCTTCTAGTGCCGCCTGAAGCGTCATCGCGGCGGGGAACTCCTGTGGCGAGGGCACCTCCCCCCAGTGGCGAAGCACGGCCGAGTAGAGCGCCCATAGCACCGTGCGGTTCAGCGGCTCACGCTCTGCTGTGACAAGTCCACGATGAAACCCGCGAAGGTTCGTCTTGTGGCGGATGTGTGCCTCGCGCACCAACGCGCCAGCCTCCGGGGAGGCCTCTCCAATCAGGCGCCATGCGGTGCGGCGGATCTCGTCGGGCCCGCCGAAAGCGGCATCCAGCAGCAGGGCAAGCGACGACTTGCCAGATCCGTAAGGCCCGGTTACCGACCAGGCACCACCGGCCGGCTCCTTCGCCGCGGTCGAAGCGATGCGCTCAAGGACGGTTAGCGCCCGCGCTGTGGCCACGTAGCCCTCCAGAGGTTCCTGACGGGCCAAGTCGCGCTCAAGATTCGCTGACCGGGCGAATCGAGTGCTCACAGAGATGTAGTCGCCTAGCTGTCCCATCACACAACTCTTGCCGCGGCTTGAACCTCGTGCAGCCTGTCCTCGACTGGAGATACGGCTTCGAGGCGTCGCTCGCGTGACACGCGACCGGCGTCGGCACGCTTCGTTACCGTCGAGTTGGTCCCCGAGCCCTCCTGCTCTAGCAGTGCCAGCCCCACCGGCTCGTCGCCTGCTAGTCCGGATGTCGCATCCTTCGGCGAGGCGCCGTAGTAGTCGTGGAGAAGCCTCGTGGCGATCGCCTCGGGCTCGTCTGCCCAGGCCAGCTGCCAAGCGCCGGCTGGCGCGGAGATGCGCAACTCATCGCAGTCGTCTGCGGCCGACTTCAGGGATTCGAGCAATTCCGCTTCGTTGAGTCTGAAGACCCGTCCTGGAGTGCCCGGCTCGTGGACGAGGCTGCTGATGGTGACCGTGCGGCCACCTCGGTCGTACCGATCCAGGTAGTCGAGCGCCGCATGAGCGACGATCGGTGCAGGCAACGTCGGCTTCGAACCCAACCTGAACCGCAGCGAGCCCGTCGCTCGTGAACGCTCCAAGATCTTGAGTTCGCGCAGCGGAGAGTCCAGCACGTCATCGATGCTCACCCTCCCCGTCCGAGGCACCGAACTGTAGGTGCGAACCAAGGCGCTCAGGTCCTTCTTCAACGAGGACGGATGAGGCATTCCCCACGCTGCGACGGTCTCCAGTTGTGCCGTCACGGCCTCTTCAAGGTCCGTCTCGGTGAACTCGACCGCATGGAACTCGTTGAACGCCAGCCACCACACCGGCAGGCGGCAACGACGAGCCAGGAGCAACCAGTGCAACAGCCAGAGAGTTCCGGGATCTTCCATGTAGGGATCCCATCCGTCCGTGCCGAACAGCGCGTGTCCCCTCCGAGTCGGCACGAAGCGCGATGCTCTGCGGTTGGGCGACTGTGGATCCTCGACGATCAGCTTCGCCGCCAGACCCCAGAACCGAATGGCCCGCACCATGTTCTTGCCCACGCCGATAACCAGGGGAGCCTCTTCACGGCCGAACACACCGGGATCCGTGGCAGCCACGGTGTAGGCCTTGCGAAACCAGCCGTAGCGAGGATGGAACGTCTCATGGCGAGCGAAAGATCGCTCGGCCACGTCCGACAGCCTCATTGCAGGATCTTGGTGGTTTCGTCAGCCACCCCACGACCATAGTCATGCAGTAGGACAGCAACATGGCACGGCGTGGGCGGCCTAACGGCAGGACCGCCCACCTCACCGGCTTCCAAGCGCCCGATCGACGGTGGGACCTGGGCAATCAACTCGTCATGGATCGGACACGCTCGACGGCCCTGGCGGCTACTTCCGCTGCCAGATCGATATCTTCTTCGCTGGTGAAACGCCCGAGGCTGAACCGCACGGATTCGAAGGCTGCGTCCCTGGACAAGCCCATCGCCAACAACACTTCCGAAGGCTCAATGGATCCGGCCGAGCAGGCACTGCCTGCAGACACGGCAACCGGGTCCATGTTCGCCAAAACTGCCTCGGAGTCAGCACCCACAAAGCGCACGTTTGCGGTGTTGGGCAGACGCCGTGTCACATCTCCGTTCTCATGCACATCCTCAAGCCGGCTCATCATCGCCGCCACCAGGCGATCTCGAAGCGCCGAGACCCTGCCAGCCTCTTCGAGGCGCTCTTCTGCGGCAAGGCGCGCCGCGGCCCCCAGTCCCACGATTCCAGCAACGTTCAGTGAGCCCGACCGCAATCCCCTCTCGTGCCCGCCCCCCATGAGCAGCGGCTCCAACCTGCGCTGGGCCTGGCGTGTGCAGATCAACGCCCCTACTCCACCCGGGCCGCAGATCTTGTGGCCGCTAACCGAGACCAGATCGACGCCAAGCTCACCCATGTCAAACTTCATGCGTCCTGCCATCTGCGTGGCATCACAATGAAACAGAACGCCGCGCGCCCGAACCTGCGCTGCAATCTCGCCCACGGGGTTCAAGACGCCCGTCTCGCTGTTGGCCGCCATCACCGACACCAGAAGAACATCGGGCCCGATCAACTCGGCGAGCATGTCCGGCTCTACGCAGCCAGCGGTTGTGACATCGACAACCTCCAGCTTCGCGAGCCCTCGATCAACCAGCCACTGCGCCGTGCGACTCACCGACGCGTGCTCAACAGCGGACACCACTAGCCGCCCCGCTTCGCCTGCGACTGCCGCGACGGCCCCCTGAAGCGCGAGGTTGTTGGCTTCTGTAGCGCCCGACGTGAACACCACACCCCCGGGGTGTCCGCCTACCAGTGCAGCTACATGCTCGCGAGCCTCATCGACTAGGGCCGCCTGGCGCCGTCCGAAGCGGTGAACCGAGGCAGCATTGCCCACTCCGTCGGATAGCACGGGAAGCATCACTTCGACAACCCGCTCATCAAGCGGGGCCGAGGCGTTGTAGTCCAGGTAGACCTCCTTCACGACACCCCTAGTCAAGATCTCGAATGAGCACGCTCACTAGGCGACTACACACCGACCGAGGCCCGTTCACGAGGGAATTATAGACGTGAGTGACAATGGTGGCCGTCAGGCGTCGGGGTCCACCGACGCCGCCGCGGCCGCCCTGAACCGAGGCCCGCGGATCTCGCGCACTGCCCGCACGACCGTCGGATAGGAGCCACCGAACCCCTCGGCGCGCAGCTTGTTGTGCACCGAGGTCGCCAACAACCGCGGATGGGTGCCCAACAGCACCTCGATCCGGGCCCGCCACACGCTGGTCATCAGCCGCCGCTCATCAGACACCACAGCCGTCTTGGGCGGGCCGCCCGCCTCGAGCCACTTGGCAACCGTGGCCGAGTGATAGCCCAGTTCCTCGGCGATCTCCTTGTTCGTCCAGCCCTCGTTCTTGAGCGCATGCAGGTCCATGTACTGCTCCTGGTTCATCATGAGTCCGGCGGCCCCCTCAGTTCGGCGTCGATGCCTGGTCGCTCGACACGCTGAAGGGGCCGCCACCCTCACGGGTGGATGGTCATCACACCAGGAGAATCTCGATCACCCGACGCGAATTCGCGTGATCACAGAACGCGACTTCGCGTGATCCCTCACAGATGGCGGGCAAAGTGATGGTGACGTCACCGTCGCCGTCTGGACTCACCGTGATCCGCCTCATCGACGTGCCCGAAATTCAACTATCCCAACTGAGCGCAACGGGGCGGCATGTGGGCCCGAAAGGCCGTAAGACGCTCAGAGCGGCTCTCTTTGGCCGCTGTGGGGCCTTCTGGCGGCGGTGCTCGGCCTTCCGCTACGTTGGGCCTTATGACGGATTCGACCTCACCGGCTGGCTTCGACGAGACCAAGCATCCCCGCGGCCAGCCCGATAACGCCAGCCAGTTTCAAGCGCAAGCCGGTTCCGACGCCGCCTCTAGCCGCCGCAAGAACTGCCCCCAGTCGTGAGTCCCGACGATCTGCAAGTCGCCGGCCGCTGGAGCGCCGACGCCATCCGGGCCGCCGCGAGCGACTGGGCGCTACAGAACGCCGAGACTCTCCGAGAGGTCCAGGAGGACGCGGCGGCGACGCGGTTCTGCCGGGAGTACGGCATCCCGCTGATAGGCGAGGCCGGCGGCAACGCACCTGCGTGGCATCCCGACACAACGAACGCGCCGACGCCGTGGGAATGCGCGCACGTCGGGATGAACGACGCATGGCTCCGACCGGTCATAGCTGCCATCGACGCCGACATCACTAACGCTAAGCATGACCCCCAGCCGCCCGCGCTGCCAACCCCCGGGGGCATACGGCCACGGCCCGAGACCGGCAAGGTCCTCGAGCCGAAGGGCGCGGGCAGCGTCGTTCCGTTGGCACCCACCTCACCCAAGGGTGCTGCTTCCGGCGGCCCGCTCTGCAACGCACCCATCCGACGCCTCGACGGCACCATCCGCAAGCTGTGTGAGAACCCCGTGTCAGCCGAAGGCGACCACTGTCACCACCATCCCGACGCTGGCTGATCACACCCCCGGCGAGGCCCCGCTGCCTGGCGGTCGGGATCGAGGGATCAGGCAACTACGGCCGGCCTGCAGCGCAGGCCCTCCTAGCGGCGGGCACAACGGTGGTGGAGGTGCCCCCTCAGATGACCGCGGCGGCACGCCGCGGGCGCCGCAGCGGCGCCAAGACCGACCACATCGACGCACTGGAGATCGCCCGCATCACCGCCAGAGACGACGACTTGCCCGCACCCCGCTGCGCCAATGCTCCAGATGACCTGCAGTGCCTGGTCGGCTACCGCCGCGAGCTCGTCAAAGACCGCACCGCGGCCATCAACCGCCTCCATGCCAGCCTGGAGAAGATCCGCTGCGGATACCACACCCGCACCGGCGCGCTCGCCAGCCCCAAAGGGCTCGACGCCGCCTCGAAGCTGCTGCGCGGCGACACCACCACACGAGCCGAGGTCGCCCGAGACCGCATCACCCACATCCGGCGCCTCAACCGCCACATCGACCAACTCGGCGCCCGGATCGCCACCGAGGTCTCCCAACGCGGCACCAGCCTCACCGACATCTACGGCATCGGAGCGCTCACAGCCGCAGAGATCATCACAGAGACCGGCGACCCCGGCCGCTACAGGACCAAAGCCCGCTTCGCCATGGCCAACGGAACCGCTCCCATCGAAGCCAGCAGCGGACGCGTCGTGCGCCACCGATTGAACCGCGGCGGCAACCGCCAGCTCAACAAGGCCCTCCACACCGCCGCCATCGCCCAGATCCGCGGACCCGGCACCGAGGGCCACGCCTACTACCAGCGCTGCCTGCAACGCGGCAAGACCAAGCGAGAAGCAACCCGAGCCCTCAAACGCCGTATCTCAGACCGCATCTGGACACACCTCCACAACGACCTCCGAACCACAAGTCCGGCCCCCTACTTGACATAGAAGCTCACGCATCGGCCCCACCGTTCGCTCGATCAGCGACCGCCCGTCGCCACCGACGCTGCAGACCAGCCAGATAGACACCTCCAAGTTGTAAGAACGGCCCGCTGTGGTGGACTCATCAACGAGTACCGAAATGCCGCCTGACCAGCCACGACGCAGTTTTCGGCACGCACAGGCGGCCGCGAACGCGTCGAGCGCCTCGCCCGACGCGTAGGCCGAGTCGGCCAGCACCAGCCCCACGAACCCCTCAGCGTCCGCGGTGTCGGTGTCCGCTCTTCGGGTACTGTGCCTTCTTGCTCCATAGTGTGCCATAGTGACCTATAAGAGCAGGTCAGGACCGCTATCTGGAACTGGATTCGGGCTGCCTGGTTGTTCCGGGCCGTGCCGTGTTATACCCTGCGTTACCACCTGAAAAGTAATAACGAGGGTAATACCGTGAGTTCAAATCCCGCACGTCCCGCCGTGCTGTCTGCCGCCTTCGTGCGCACCATCAACCGGCCCGGACGTTACGGCGACGGTCGCGGGGGTCACGGGTTGAGCCTACTCGTCAAGCCGACGGCGATCCCCGGACGGTGGTCCAAGACGTGGAGCCAGCGCCTACGCATCAACGGCAAGCCCGCCATGGTCGGGCTCGGCTCCTACCCGGTCGTCACGCTCGCCCAAGCCCGCCAGCGGGCGCTGGAGAACCGCCGGGCCCTCGAGCAGGGCCGAGACCCCAGAGGCGAAGGCGTACCAACCTTCGAGCAAGCTGTCGAGCGGGTGATCGCCCTGCACCGCGAGACGTGGAAGCCCGGTAGCCGCTCCGAGCAGCAATGGACTGCTTCGCTGGGCACCTACGTCCTGCCCAAAATCGGCGCAAAGCGCATCGACCAGATCAACGTAGGCGACATCCTCGCCGTGCTCGCCGAGCCATGGAGCAAACGCCCAGAGACCGCCCGCAGGCTCGCCCAGCGCATCAGCGCCGTGCTGACCTGGGCCGTCGGTGCGGGCTACCGAGGCGACGACCCCACAGCGGCGGCCGTCAAGGCACTGCCCCGCCACATCGACAAGCCCCAGCACCATCGCGCGCTCCATCACGGCGATGTGGCGGCGGCGATGGGGAAGGTTCGGGCGTCTGGGGCGAGCATGGCCTCGAAGCTCGGCATCGAACTGCTGACGTTGACCGCGACCCGCTCAGGCGAGGTGCGCGGTGCCCGCTGGTGCGAGATCGACGGCGACGTGTGGACGATCCCCGCGGAGCGGATGAAGGCGAAGGTCGCCCACCGGGTGCCGTTGAGCAGCCGGGCATTGGAGGTGCTCGCTGAGGCCCGCAGCCTCAGCGACGGCGACGGGCTGGTGTTCCCGTCCCCGGCCACCGGTCGGGCGCTGACCAACGAGGCGTTCCCGAAGTTGGTGCGAGAACTCGGCATCGGTGGCACCGCCCACGGCATGCGAACCTCGTTCCGGTCCTGGGCCGCTGAACAGGGCGTCAGCCGCGAGGTCGCCGAGGGATGCCTGGCCCACGCCGTCAAAGGCGTCGAGGGCGCCTATCAGCGCTCGGACCTGCTCGCGGCCCGTGCCGAGATTATGGAGCGATGGGCCCGCTATGTCAGC
>JAKZVK010000679.1:0-5977 GCA_047516085.1 Bryobacterales bacterium | reverse complement strand
CGAGAGCCTCAAGCGCTCCTGCTCGTTTCCGCGCAACTCGCGCAGCCGTTCGTCCGCGCGGCGCCAGGTGCGGTAAACCTCGCCGATGCCGGCGCAGTCCTCGGCCGTGCCCGCGAAGGCATCAAGCATCTCAAGCTGCGTGCGCGTCGAAAACAAGCTCTGCTGCTCGTGCTGGCCGTGGATATCAGCCAGCAACGGCGCCAGTGATCGCAAGAAAGCGAGCGTCACCAACCGACCGTTGACGTAGGCCCGCGACTTGCCGTTGTCGAGCACCTCACGCTCGACAATCAGCTCTCCTTGCTCCAACTCCACACCGCTTTCCGACAGCAGCGTCCGCAGCGCCGGCGTCTCGGTTACCTCGAACTCTCCGGCGACACGCGCCCGCCGGCAGCCCGGGCGAATCACGTCCGTCGCCGCCCGCGCGCCCAGCAGCAGCGACAGCGCGTCGACTACGATCGACTTGCCACTGCCCGTCTCCCCGGTCAGCAGGTTCAAGCCGGGCTGAAACCGCACGCGCAGCTTGGCCACGACGGCATAGCCTTCGACATTCAGCTCTTGCAACATACGGATTGGATCCGAACCGGCTCGAGGGAACCGCTCGGCGGCGGGATCGGGAGAGCAAAAACTGTGAAACCTTCCGGCGGTGCGGCTACGTCTTAGATTCCACGTAACCCATTATATGTGTTAAATTCATGGGTACTGGCTCGTCGAAAGACGAACCATCGAGGCGTTCCCTGGTTGGCCGTCGGCACTGAGGAGAGCCGGCTTTGCGACTGTCGGTTTTGTGCGCGGTGTCAGGCGAGCGGAGTAAGAGTCTGCCGCTTGGGCCCTTGAAAGAGGGCTCGCAACATCCAAGGAGACGTTTTGACTGTTTCAGGCTTGTTTGCCCTGCTGCTACAAGCGGCTAACCCCTCCAACACAAGCGAAAACGGCGAGGCGGCGATCGAGGCAACCGAGACGGCCATTGCCTCGGGCGCGCTCGACCAGACCGGCTTTTTCGACCTGATCCTAGATTCGTCGCCGCTGGCGGGCGTCGTACTGGCGGTTTTGCTGGTCTTCTCGATTCTCTCGTGGACGATTGCCCTCTCGAAGTACAGCCTGCTCAAGACCGCGCGGCGTAACGACACCAAGTTCCTGAGTGCGTTCCGGCGCATCAATCAGCTCTCGGAAATGAACGCCGCCAGCGAGCAGTATAGGCCGGCACCGCTGGTGACCGTCTTCGAGTTCGGGTACGAAGAGGTAGCCCGGCAGGTGAACAACCTGGGCCGGCTACGCAACGCGGCTTCGCTGGAACGTTGCCTGCAGTTGGGCATCAACGAAGAACTCACTCACTTGCAGCGCAATATGGGTTGGCTGGCGACGACGGCTTCGGCCACGCCGTTCATCGGGCTGTTCGGGACGGTCTGGGGCGTGCTCGACGCCTTTCAGGGCCTTGGCGAGGCGGGCGGCGCGACACTGCGAGCAGTCGCCCCCGGCATCGCCGAAGCGCTGATCGCAACCGCCTTCGGCCTGTTCGCCGCGATTCCCGCTCTGATCTTCTACAACGTTTTCTCGCAGCGCATTCGAGAGATCGGCGCGCGCATGGACGACTTCGGCCTGGAGTTCTTCAACCTCGCCGAACGCAGCTACGGAGAGACCGATGGCGTTTTCGAACCGGAGCGGGCAACAACAGGACTCGATCGCTGAAATCAACATCACGCCGTTTGTCGACGTGGTGCTGGTCCTGCTGATCATCTTCATGATCACGGCGGGCGTGGTTGAGTTCGGGCTCGAGATCGACGTGCCGAAGACGCGCGAAGTCGCGGCCAGCAGCCAGGACTTTGACTTCATCAACATCACCTCGAAGGGCGAGTTGTACTTGAACACCGAGCCGATCAGCATTTACGACATCGTGCCCCGCATCAAAGAGAAGGGCGGCGAGCAGCCCGGCGTATATCTGCGGGCGCATCGCACGACTCCCTGGGAGGTCATTGCGCAGGTCGTCGCCGAGTGCGGCGCCGGCAAGGTGGAAGTGAACATCGTGACCAAGCCGCTCGAGCGGCTGCCACGGCGCAGACGATGACTCATCGGTTCGATCCCCTGGAGCAGACCGAGCGGCTCAAGCGGCCGTTGTGGTGGTCAATCGGCTTGCACGTCACGCTGTTTACGACGACGGTCGCTTGGGGAATGTTCGACACCACGGTCTCGTTGGGCGATCCGAACGCCCGGCCGGGAACCGCCGTCGCGGTCAAGATTACCGACGGGGTGCCCTTGACTCGATCGCGCGCCAAGGTCGAGCGGCCCGTCACGAACCCGGTCGAACACGACGTTCCTTCTATCCCCGAGCCGCCTCGCCCGGTGCCGCAGCCCGAGCCGGTGGAGGAACCGGATGCGGTCCCGGTCGAGAAGCAGCGCCGTCGCCGCAAGCCGCCGTCAAACGCGCGGACGACCCAGAAGCCGGCGCCCAAGAATCAAGTCTCGTCTTCCACGGGCGCCGCGGTCAGCTCGCCGATCTACACAGGCCAACGCAAGTCCGGTGGCGGAGGCGTCGGGTTCGGCAGCAGCAGCCCGTTCGGGCAACGCTTCGGCTGGTATGCGGAAGCGCTGCAACGCCGTGTTGCCGGAGAGTGGCGCAAGACGCTGGGCCAATCGCCCGGGGGCGGTAACCGCAAGGTCGCGGTCTCGTTCGTGATCCTGCGCAACGGAGCGATCCGTAACACGCGGGTCGTGCAGTCGAGTGGCAACCGGTCGCTCGATTACTCGGCCCATCGCGCGGTAATCAACTCCAACCCCTTGCAGCCGCTGCCGCCGCAGTTGCGCAAGAGTTCTATCCAAGTCGAAATGTGGTTCCAACTGCAATGATCAAACAACTCTCGTCATCCCTCTCGTCGTCCACCCTGGGCTTCCTTCTCGTACTGCTCGTGGCCGGCTCCGCTCCAGCCCAACGTCCGGATCTGGAGATCAACATCACCGAGGGCGCGCAGTCGCCCCGCATCGCCGTGCCCGACATAGAGGGCCCAGTCGACGCCGTCGAGGAGGTGCGCGCGTTCAACAACACGCTCTGGAATGACCTCGATAGTTCGGCCCAATTCCAGATGGTCTCGAAGAGCTTCTATCCGCGAACTACGCCTCGGCGGCCCGAGGAGCTCAAGGCCGGGGAGACGGATCTGCCGGGCGATCCCGGCGCGCGTGGCTTGTGGCTGATGGGCTGGTCGCAGCCGCCGGTCACGGCACGCTATCTGACTTTCGGTTTTCTCGCGCTCTCGGGCGACCGGCTGGTGCTGTCGGGGTATCTGTACGACGCTTTGCAGGAGAGCCTGCCTAACGCTCACATCTTCGGCAAGCGCTACTTTTCTTCGCCCGACACCGAAGGCGCGCGTCAACTGGCTCACGAGTTCGCGCGAGACATCCTAACGAACCTTGGCCTCGGGCTGGGTTTGGCCGGCACGCGCATCTACTTCCGCTCCACCCGCACCGGCCATGACGAGATCTGGTCGATGGACTACGACGGCAGCAACCAGAAGCCGGTCACCAACTACAAGAATCTCTGCCTCACCCCGGCCGTCTCGCACGATGCCACCAAGATCGCTTTCACGAGCTACGCCAACGGCAACCCCGAGATCTTCATCCACTCGCTCGAGACCAACCGCCGCCTGACGTTCTACAACCAACGCGCCTCGATGAACGCGACGCCCAACTTCACACCCGACGGACAGTCGATCGTCTACGCCTCGACGGCTTCGGATGTCTCGCAGATTTACATTGCAGACCTTGACGGCAGGAACTTCCGCAGGATATCTTATTCACGATCCATCGCCGTGGACCCTGCCGTCAACCCGAGGACCGGCGCGCAAATCGCGTTCACCTCGGGACGGTCCGGGCTCCCCCAGCTCTACCTGATGGACATCGAGGGAGCGAACATTCAGAAGTTGTCTTTGGGCGGTGGCGATGCTGTGCAGGCCGCCTGGGATCCCCAAGGGGAGCACATCGCTTTCGCTTGGACTCGTGGGTTCGAACCGGGCAACTACAACATATTCGTCTTGAACGTCGCCACGCGCGATTTGGTGCAGTTGACTTATGGAGCGGGAACGAACGAGAATCCGTACTGGTCGCCGAGCGGCACGCACCTCGTTTTCTCGTCCGACCGCGCGGGCACCACGCAAATCTGGACCATGCGGGCCGACGGGACACAGCTTAAGCGGCTCACGTCGGCGGGACGCAACCAGGAGCCCGTGTGGGGCGTGAAGTAGGACGGTGGCCCGACGGGTTCGCCGCCGGTTGAAAACGGGGTACTTGCAAAAGCCGTAAACCTGCTATCATTTTCTTCTGCGCACGATCGCCATCATCTGTGCCGCAGCGATACTCGGAGGAGGCGTAGGACTCAAATGCAACGGAAGCGTCAAATAGCGCTGATCATCCTCAGCGTGTTCTTAGCTCTATTCGCGGTGGGTTGTAAGAAAGAGACGCCGCCGCCAGTACCACCACCGCCGCCGCCGCCCAAGCCGGCGCCGCTGCCGAAGCCAACGGCCAGTTTGACTGCCGAGCCCAGTTCCATCGAGCGCGGCAAGTCGGCGACGCTGAAGTGGTCGTCCAGCAACGCGACGAGTGCTTCGCTCAATCAGGGCATCGGCTCGGTGCGCGTCAACGGCAGTCGTGAGGTCTTCCCGACCCAGACGACCACCTACACGCTCACGGTGAAGGGACAAGGAGGGGAAGCCAGCGCGACGTCTACCGTCACTGTGCGCGTGCCGCCTCCGCCGCCGCCCCCGCCGCCACCAAAGGTCGATTTCGATCAGGCTCTGAGCAGCAGCGCGGTGCGCGACGCTTACTTCGACTACGACCAGAGCGACGTTCGCTCTGACGCCCAGGCGACGTTGCGGTCGAATGCAACCGCGCTGAAGAAGCTATTCAGCGACTACCCCAGCGGACGGGTTGTCATCGAGGGCCACTGCGACGACCGGGGCACCAACGAGTACAACTTGGCGTTGGGTGATCGCCGGGCCACTGCCGCACGGGACTTCCTGGTGGGCCAGGGTGTTCCCGCCGGCAAGCTGACGACGATCAGCTACGGCGAAGAGCGGCCGCAGTGTACCGCGTCGGACGAGAGCTGCTGGCAGCGTAACCGCCGGGCGCATTTCTCGGCGGCTCGGTAGCCAATCGGCGAGCCAGATCACAGGGGTGCGTTCCCCTGGGTGCCTGACCGGCCCCCAGGGGCGCATCCCTGTTTGTTTTTTGGCGTTCATTTTCTGGTAAGGTAATCGGGAAAGGTTGTTTGAATCATCTGGGCTGCAACCGCGTTGGAGCCCAAAACGTCTGTCCCAGTGGAGCCAAGTGTCGTGAGCGGGGAAGGTAGATTCTATTCGAACGTACAGCGCCCCCTGCGGAGCCTTCTGCCGGTGGTCGTGCTGGGGTTGGCCTGGGCCGGTCCGGCCTTTCCGGTGGCCAAAGAGATCCTGCAGCTTCAGCGGGATATGGCTCTGCTTCAAAACGAGGTTCGCCAGTTCAAGGGCCAGTACTTCGAGCGCATGGCGGTGCTCGAAGAGCTCATGAAGCAAAGCCTCGAAGAGACCAAGCGCATGACGCAGCGCATGGCGGTGATCGATCGCAGCATCGCCCAGCAAAGCGAGTTAATGGTCAAGCCGGTGACCTCGATGAGTACGCGGGTCGACACCATGGCGGGTGAGTTCGGGGGACTGCGCGACCAGATGGAAGTGCTGATCAGCCGCCTGGCAACCATGCAGCAGGCGGTCGCCGACATTAAGAACCACCTGACGACGCTGCCGCCCCCGGGAGCCGGTCTCGACGAGAGCGCCCTTATCTCAGGCGCGGGCGAGGCTCCGCCGCCGCTCAACGTGGGAGCTTCCGAGACCCTCTTCAACGCCGCGTTGATGGACTTCAATCGCGGCAACTACGAGTTGGCCCGTCAGGAGTTCCAAGACTATCTTCGTGACCACGGACAGTCCGTCAGGGCGGTTGACGCGCAGTATCACCTCGGCGC
>JAKZVK010000678.1:0-5590 GCA_047516085.1 Bryobacterales bacterium | reverse complement strand
CGCTCCCTAAGGGGCTGTGAAAAAATCGGCCCCGCAGGCCCGCCACAACCGTGCCATCCAACACGACCGAAGCGCCGACGGGAGTCCGCGACCTCTCTCGGCTCAACGCGGATGCATCCTACCGCGGCGCCAAGCCCCGGTCAGGGGCGTTTGAAAGTAGCCTGCCGCGCAAGCGGTGGGTCAAGGCTACGAAACGATCTCCAGCCCCGGCAGGGGCGTCTGAGGTTCTTGTCCCTAACACCGAATCAGTGGGGCCGGGCTTAGGGCGCCTGCCTTCGACGCCCGCAACGATCGGGTGTTGGGAAGCAGGTAAGACTCAAACGCCCCCTGCCGGGGCTCCAGGTTCGTTGGTGGCGTTTTCCCACGGCTTGCGCCGTGGGCTACTTTCAGTCGCCCCGTACCGAGGCTTGGTGGCGTGGTAGGATGCATCCGCGTTGCGCCCAGGGGGAACCGCGGGTTCCCACCCGCGGCTCGGTTGCGTAGCCGGATGCCTCAACTTGCACAATGAGTTGCCGCGGGCGTTCCAGCAGCGTCCGCCGTGGACTGCCCGATTTTTTCACAGCCCCTAACGGTCACGGCTCGGTCTACGACAACACGTCGAGGACTCGATCGATGTCTTCGTGGTTGTTGAAGACGGAGATCGAGAAGCGCATCTGATTGCCGTTGCGTCCGACGGTTAGTCCTGAGTTGGGGCCGCCGATCGAAATATTGGCCCGCCCTTCTTCTTTGGCTTTCTTGATCCGGTTCCGGATGTCTTCCGAATCCTCACACAGGAACGCCACGATCGCCGCTTCCGTTCCTTTGGGCGTGATCGACGTATAGCGCTCCGACGGAAGCTCGTTCTGCAAGCGGTCGGTCAACTCGCGAGCGTGCGCGCGGATGTTTTCGACGCCGAGTTTCTCGATGAACTTGAGAGATTCGTACAGCCCGGCATAGTTGACGACGGCCGGCGTGCTGCACTCGAACTGGGAGATGCCGCTGGGGAGATGATGAATGAACTCGGGTTTCGAGGCATCGGGGGTGTCGGTCCACGGTTTGTAGTTGAGGCCCGCGTGGCCGGTGAACTGCGTGCCCTTGACCACGCTCCCCTGCAGGTCTTCCTTCACGTATAGGAAGCCGAATCCGTGCTCCCCTTGCAGCCACTTATACGTGCCGCACGAGGCAAAGTCGATGCCCATGGCGCGCACGTCGATCGGAGTGGCGCCGCACCCCTGAATGATGTCCGCAAATAGGTAGGCTCCGTGGGCGTGCGCGAGGTCGCTGAGCTTCTTTACGTCCTCCAGGTGGCCGTTGTTGGATGAAACGAAGGAGACCGCAACAAGCTTCGTCTTGTCGTTGACGGCCTTCTCCATGTCGGCGATGTCGATTCGCCAATCGCGGTGCTTGACGATGCGAACGTCAAGGCCAAACAGTTCCTGCCGTTGGAGGTAGTTCGAAAGGCACGAGCCGTAGTGCAGATCGTTGGTCACGACGTTGCCGCCTTTGAGATCCATACCGCTCGCGATGAGGTTCTCGCCCACGGTCGTGCCGGCGCAGAAAGCGATCTCTTCGGGCTTCGCGTTGATCAGCTTCGCGAACATCGGCTTGATTTCCCGATAGCCGGTTTCCCAGAAGTCCTCGCGCCCCTCGCCCGGCCCCTGTGACATGAAGTCGATATAACGCTCCATGCCGCGTCTCGTGTGGAGCCCGACCGGGTGCTGCGCCGCTGAGTTGAAATAGTTTTCGTTGACGCCGCGTGGAAACGCTTGCCGCACGGCCTCCCAGTCGATCGAGCCGTCGGGCCGGATGGGATCGCTGAGCGCGCCCTTGGCCTCCGCCTGATCGGCGGGCCCACAAGCCGCTTGGGAAGCGACCGCTGCCGCCGCGGCGCTTCCTGCTAGGAACCTTCGTCTATTGATAGCCATGATATCGTTGAACCTCCGTTGGGCATCCCGTTGCCCGTGCCTAGTGTACCCCGCTGTGCCGACCGTTTGGGGCTCCGTAGCCGCTGGCTTATAATGGCATCACGTGAAGCCAAAGCGGGTCTGGTTCCGCGTATTCGTCGTGAATCTCGCGGGATTGCTGGCCGGTCTGGGCCTGCTGGAGCTATGGTTCGGTGGGAGGGCGCTGGACCCTCTCTCGATTCCTCGGGACGTTGAACTTCGGTTCGACGTTCGCGATCTCTACGACAGTCCCGATGGACCCACGATCACCTACCGCCGAGACAAGTACGGTCTTCGCGGCCACTACGTCGATCCGGGGTCCATCGAGATCTTGACGATTGGCGGCAGTACCGCTGATCAGCGCTATCTGGACGACCAAAGGACTTGGCAGTCGGTCTTGCAGCGAGCGTTTGTCCGAGACGGCCGAGGCGTTGAAGTAGTTAACGCAGGGGTCGATGGGCAGTCAACACGCGGGAACCTCGCGAACTTCGAGTATTGGTTCCCCAGGATTCCCGGCCTGCATCCGCGGTTCGTGCTGGTGTATGTCGGTACAAACGACTTCTTCCTAAACGCGAGCGACGCGACGACGTTCGATGATCTTCGAGATCAATCGTACGCCGCGCGGCTTCTCGGTCGAAGCGGGGTCTATGACTTATATCGAAGATTGAAAGGCGCCTATTTGGCCCGGTATGTGTTCCGAATCGAGCATGGCGGGCTACGGCCCTCCCACACGCCGTGGACTAAGAACACTGTGCGGTCAGCAATCGAGTGGCGAACGGATTCAAAGGTCGCCGCAAAGCTCAGCGGATTTGAAGAGCGCCTCCGCCGCCTGGACGAGGCGATTCGCCGGCTCGGGTCGGAAGCTGTTTTTGTGACACAGGTGGGCCGTCACTTCAAAACAAGCACCGGCGGCCAAGTCCTCGGGCTCGATTACGAATGGCTCCTGTTCGGCCACCGAGGTAACGGGGTCGATATCGCTCATCTGATGAGAATGCAGGCAACTCGGACACTAGAGACCTGTAAGGCGCTTGGGGCGATTTGTATTGATACGACTGGCGTACATTTCGACGATCAAGACTACTACGACGTAGTCCATACGACGCCGAGCGGTGCTGAAAAAGTTGGGCAGGTAATGTACGAGTCCCTGCGGGAATACTTCTAACTCCCTGCGAGGTGATACGGCCGCTCGAAGGTCCTGGTGCGCCGTGCACGGGACTAGCGGATAATGACCAAAGTGCAACACCAGTTGCCTCGGGGCGGGCGGAGGGCGCTGTGGACCGACACCCATGGATGAATCCAAGGGCTAGGATTGTGACGCCCTTCCGGGGCTCGGGCCTGTGGTTGGACGCGTCCGTTCACGCCAAGAGGCAACCGCGGATTCCCATCCGCGGCTCGGTTGTGCCGCGGCGTGCAGTTGCGGCGGACCGGAGCTTCAAGCGATCGTTAGAATCCTTACGTACGGATTTGGGGATTTCTGCAACTTTCCGGTCTGTTGTCATATGCTAGCCTGTCTGCATCCACAGCGGATCGGCGAATCGCGTCGATGCCATGTGGTTCATCAAGTGTGTCAAGCTGGACGGGTGGAAGCCGGCAGCGACACGTTTCGTGGAAGGGGACCTACCATGACAAAACAGACCACGCGTCGTGACATCCTCAAAGGCAGCCTCAAGATGGCGGGGCTGGGAGCCCTTGGTATACCGGACTGGGCGGTTCCGGCCCTCGCGCAGGGCGAAACGCTCATGGAGTTCACCGACCTGCCGGACGAGATCAGGCTGGTTCGCGGCCCTGATCGCCGCATCATCGACGTACGTCACATCGACGGCCTCTTCACGCCGATCGACCAGTTCTTCACGACGCAGCACCACGGCCACCCCGAGGTCGACGCCGCCACCTTTCGTTTGCGGGTCTCGGGCCTGGTGGACGAGCCGCTGGCGCTCTCGCTCGCCGACCTCCGCGCGATGCCTAGCCGTGAGCTCATCTTCGGCTTCGAGTGCTCGGGCAACCGCGGGCCGCTGAACGGGCTGTCGAGCAACGGCCGCTGGACCGGCGTCCCGCTACGGGCGGTGCTCGATCGCGCCGGGGTAAAAGCCGAAGCGCGGGAATTCGTCTTCTTCGGCGCCGACCATGGCGAAGAGGAAGTGCAGTTCCGGGGGGGGACTTACAAAGTCGACCAGCAGTACGGTCGGAGCCTGCGGCGCGACACGGCGCTGTCGGACGAGCCGTTGCTCGCCTACGACCTAAACGGCGAGCCGCTCACCCCTCATCAGGGCCGGCCGCTTCGGCTGCTCGTACCGGGCTGGTACGGCGCACCCCACGTCAAGTTTCTCGCCGAGATCCACTTGCAGGAAGACCCGTACCTCGGGAAGTACCAGGCACGGTGGTATCGCACCCTGAAGGGCGAGATGGTCAACGGCGAGATGAAGTGGAAGGAGACGGCGATTACGCGTATGCGGCTGAAGTCGTTCATCGCGCGCGTCACTCGCGCCGCGAACGGCCACAACGTCTTCGGTGTCGTCTTGCACGACGGCACCCCAATCCGCTCCGTCGAGGTGAAGGTCGATGATGGGCCGTGGCAGCCCGCCACGCTCGATCCGTCCACCACGAGCGAGAAGTACGCCTGGAAGTTCTTCAACTACGCGTGGAACGGCGCGACGCCGGGCGAGCACACGGTCACCTCGCGCGTGACCGACATCAACGGGGTGGTGCAACCGACAGCGGAGGAGCTGGAGGTCAAGCGGACGTTCCTGGAGCACAACGCACAGCGGCCGCGGACCGTGATGATCGCCTAGCGGCCCTCCGTCCTTCGCCAAAACTCCCTAGCCGACCGAAATTGGAGACCGGGCTCTTGAACGATAGATGGCGATAACACACTAGAATTGTATCCGTGGTGGTCCACCAAGCGAACCCACCCACAACCCGATTTTTTGCTCGTCCAGGCGGTTGGGCCGGCTCGGACTCTCGTTCCTCTGCGCAAGTTTGTGAGCGGTCCTCCCTAGGCACAGGGTGCCGGCGGGGTTACCGTACCTCCGTCGATCGAAGTCCGCGGGCTGTGTGGAGTGCGTGTGCGCTGACGGATAATGGACCAAGCAGAACTTCAGGAGGTTCGATCGTGAGCTCGTCCACATCATCAGCCCAAACCAACCCGACTCGTCGCGAGGTATTCCAGCGCTCCGGGATGACGGCGGCCGCCGGCCTGCTCGGCGCCCATACAGCGGCAGCGGCGCCTAAGGGACCCACCGTGTCCGATACCTACAAGCGTCTCGGGGTCCGTCCCTTCCTCAACCTGACGGGCGCCTTCACGATGAATGGAGGCATGCTGACGCTGCCGGAAGTCAAGGAGGCCATGGACCAGGCGTCTCGCCTCTCGGTTCACATTGATGAGCTGATGGAGGCTGTGGGGAAACGTCTGGCGGAGCTGCTGCAGTGCGAGGCTGCCATCGTCACCTCGGGATGCTCGGCGGCGCTGACCCATGCGACCTCGGCCTGCATCGCGGGAGGCGACCCCGAGTTGATTCAGCAACTCCCCGACCTGACGGGTCTCAAGGACGAGGTCGTGATGCTGTCCCGATACACCTATGACCACGCGATTCGAACGTTGGGTGTGCGAAGCGTCCAGGTGTCCACGCGCCGGGAACTTGAGAATGCCCTCAGTCACCGTACGGCGCTGG
>JAKZVK010000677.1:0-2964 GCA_047516085.1 Bryobacterales bacterium | reverse complement strand
TCGTTTCACCCCGTTTCTCAAGACGCTGCTCGGGCAAGCAAGCGTCAACTGGTCGGTGGGCCGAACCAGCGCGCTGATGCTGCTTGGTGGGGTCGTAACGTTGAACGTGCTGCTTCAACTCGATCTGCTGCCGCTGTGGGGCTGCCTTGTGGTCGCGGTGGCCGGGTCCTGCACACCGATCCTGTACCTGCGAAGGCAGCGGGCGGCGCGTTTTCGCGAGATCGAAGAGCAACTCCCCGAAGCGCTCGACTACCTGTCGCGAGCCACCATCGCGGGTCACTCGCTGTCGATGTCGATGGAGCTGGTGGCCGACGAGGTAGGCGCCCCCCTGTCGACCGAGCTTCGCAAGACCGTTGATGAATACAACCTGGGTTCGTCGATGGGTGATGCGTTGAAAAGCTTGGCCGTGCGGCTGCCCATGGTCGACGTGCAGTTCTTCGTCTCCGCGATGCTCACGCAGTCGAAAACCGGTGGCAACTTGCACGAGCTGCTCGACAACCTCTCCGAGACGATTCGGGAACGCTCTTCGCTTAAGGGCCAGGTGCGGGCCCTGACGGCCAACGGCAGACTGACCGCCGTCGTGCTGACGTCACTGCCGGTGCTCATCGCGGTTGTCATGTGGACAGTCAATAGCGACTACTTCGGGGTTCTGCTCAATCACCCGGTAGGGAAGACCCTTGTGTTCGCGGCCATTTGCGCGCAGGTCGCGGCGTATTTCGTTATCAGCAAGATTGTGGATATCAAGGTCTAACGCGCCATGCTCTTCGCTCTGTCGACGGCCTTCTTCCTGGCGATGGCTTCCGTCATAGCCTTGATCGGCTACTGGATTTGGAGCCGGAGCGCCCCGGCGGCTGCGCCCGCTGCCGCGCGGCCGGGTACGGTTGGGCCGATTGCGCCCGCGCACGTTCCTGTTGAACTACCCGGTTGGACGCACAGGCTCTACAAACTGGGCTTGCGCTGGCAAATCTCGGAAGCGGAAGGGCGCGTGCTTCGGCGTCTTCTCGTCTCGGCGGGCTTCCGTGATGACTGGGTCGTCGTCGCGGTTCAGGGTCTGAGGGTACTGACGACCGTCACGCTTCCCATTTTGACCGCTGTCATTCTCTATAACCTCAATCCGCACATCATGTCGATCGGCCCGGTGGTGCTGTTCGCCGGCTACATCGGCTTCCGGTTGCCGGAGATGGTGCTCAATCGGCTGAGTCAGAACCGCCAGAGCGCGGTCCGACGCGGCTTGCCCGACCTGCTTGATCTGCTGGTCATCTCGATCGAAAGCGGACTCTCACTCGATTCCGCGATCGCCACCACCGCGGAAGACTTGGCGGTGGTGCACCCGGTGCTGACTGACGAGCTGTCAGTTTTTCAATACGACATGCGTGCCGGCACTAGCCGTGCCGAGGCACTGCGCAATCTCGGTAAGCGGACGCACGAGGCTGAGTTGCGCAAGCTGACCTCGCTGCTCATCCAGGCCGACCGGTTCGGTACCAGCATCTCTAAGGTGCTGCGGACGCAGGCGCGCTACCTGCGCTTGCGCCGCCGCCAGAGCGCCGAAGAGATGGCCCACAAGGTCGGCGTCAAGCTGGTCTTCCCGATCTTCTTCTTGATCATGCCCTCGATGTTCCTGGTGACCGCCGGACCGGCGATGATTCAGCTGTTCGGTAGCATCGGCAAGCTCGTCAACGGGATGTAGCGGCATCTCCGCGACCTTTCCCGGACTCCGTACGAGTGCAGGCTCCGCTCGGCAGAGAGCGCACCCTACGCGTCACCGCAGGGCCTTTGTTTTCATCCCCGTCACGTTCGTGCTAGCATTCGGCTGCACAAAATGCGATCCACGAAACCCGGCTGTGCGACAGAGGAGACGCCACGGCATGACCCTGAGAATCCTGATCATCACGCTCGCAGTAGGGGCAGCGGTGGCCTGTACCACGGGTCCTACCGATGCCGGTGGCGCTCTTGAGATCACGCACGGCCCGATGCTCGGCCGCTTGTCGTCAGACGGCGTCGGCGTTTGGGCGCGTACATCGCGCCCTGACTCGTTCCAGGTACGCTACGGAACCGACCCGGCACAGCTTGACCGGGTTTCCGAACCGGCTGAGACCACCCTCGATCACGACAACACCGGCTGGGTCCACATCACCGGACTCGCATCCCACACCAAGTACTTTTACGAGCTTGTCCTGCCCGACGCGGTAGCCACGCAGCTGGGCGGGTCGTTCCACACTCTTCCCAACGCGGACGACTTCCGCCACGCCGAGCACAATCCCGACGGACTGTTCAACTTCCGATTCGAGTTCGCCTGCGGCAACAATCAGAACACAGGCAGCGGCAGCGCCTTCGGGCCCGCGGTGCCGACCTTCGCAACGATGAAGCGCGAACTCTACCGCGAGCAAGAGCGCAGCCGCATCGACTTCGCTATCCAGAACGGCGACTGGCTCTATGAAGAGATGCGCGAATACAGTCCCGACGATTGGCTAGGCCAAGTTGGCGCCGACGCCAAGCCGCGCGTGGTCGAGTTAATGCCCACGATCGCCGGCGTCTGGGAAAACTACAAGCTCTACCTCTCTCGCGCCAACAACCTCGCCGCTTGGCACCGCGTCATCCCGTCGTTCTACACTTTCGACGACCACGAGATCGTCAATGACGTGTACGGCTCGGGGGAGGTTGGACGCGCCGACCGCCGGGCAGTCTTTCGCGACATCGGCGTGCGTGCCTGGTACGACTATCTGGGATGGAGCAATCCCGTCGGGGACGCCCAGGCGTTGCGCTTCGGCCGGGGTGCGTTCCAAACGGGCAGCGACGTTCTCACGGACGGCGAAGCAGACTTCAGCAACCTGAAGCTCGACGAGGCGGCGACGCTGCACGTCCATTGGGGGACCCCCGACGCCGGCGTGATGGAGGGTCCCTCGGACACCGAAGGGGGCGACCCGAATGCCGGCGTCTACGAGATCGTCGAAGTGATCGACGCGC
>JAKZVK010000676.1:0-6466 GCA_047516085.1 Bryobacterales bacterium | reverse complement strand
CGTACTTCGCCAGCTCCGCTTCAAGCTGCTCGTAGCGTTCCTTCTCTTCTCCCTTAAGGCCCTTCGCCATTCTCGTCCCGCCGACGAGAAACCTCATCTCCCAGTTGTGCTTGCGGAGGATCTGACGCTCGTACGGCGTGTACTCGCCCCCCTCGCGGGCCAGCATCTCTCGGGTTTCAGGCGTGCGGCGTCCGACTTGGTGCTTCCAGCTCTCCTCTCGCTGGGCCTTGAACAGCTCGTCGATCTCGGCGCGGACATCCTTCGTCGCCTGTTCCCATTCGATGAGCTTGCGCCGGTGCTCGCCGAACTCCGCGGGACCGACCATCGGGACCTCGTCGTACTCGGCGGTGTTGGCGAAGAAGGCCTGTAGGCGGTAGTAGTCTTTCTGCAAGATCGGGTCGAACTTGTGGTCGTGGCACTTCGCGCACCCGAAGGTCAGGCCGAGGAAAGTGGCGCCGACCGTGTCGGTAATGTCGTGCAGAATCTCCTGGCGGCGTTGGCGCAAGTTGGCGGCGTTGCTCTCATCGGGAAAGTGGCGGTTGAAGGCGGTGGCAACGTGGGTTTCGGGGTTGCCGGGCCACAACTCATCACCCGCGATCTGCTCTCTGACGAATAGGTCGTAAGGTTTATCGTCGTTGAAGGCTTTGATGACGTAGTCACGATAGCGCCAGGCGTTCGGACGAGTCTCGTCGGACTTGAAACCTTCACTATCGGAGTAGCGCGCCAGATCGAGCCAGTGGCGTCCCCAACGCTCGCCGTAGTGGGGCGACTCGAGCAGGCGGTTGACGACCTTCTGAAACGCCTCGGGGGACTCGTCCTCGACGAACGCCCCGACCTCTTCCGGCGTGGGTGGCAGGCCGATTAGGTCGAACGTCGCCCGGCGGATGAGCGTGGCCTTGTCGGCGCGCGGCGCGGGCTTGATGCCCTTGCCCTCGAGCTTCGCCGCGACAAACGCGTCGATGGGATTGCGCACCCATCCCGCGCGGCTGGTCTCAGGAACCGCGGGCCGCCCGACCTTCTGAAACGCCCAGTAGTTTCTTTGAGCCGGGGTGAAGGGGTCGTTGACCGGCGAGGAGACACTCGAGATGGGAAGTAATGTGGCGGCGGCAACCGAAACGACGACCGTCTGCCAAAATCGTCTCCGCTTCATAAGCCTGTCCCTAACACCCTACACGCAAAAACCTTCGTCGATTCTACCACGTCCCCGTCGATGCAGCCTACGCCTCCAACCTTCCCAAATCCGTACGTAAGGATTCTAACGATCGCTTGAAGCTCCGGTCCGCCGCAACTGCGCGCCGCAGCACCACCGCGTCGCGGATGGGAATCCGTGGTTGCCTCTTGGCTCAAACAGACGCGTCCTAACCACAAGCCCTAGCCCGGGCGGGCGTCACAATCTTATCTCATGGATTCATCCATGGGTGTCCACTTTCTATCGCCCCGTACCGGGGCTTGGATTCGTGGTTGGATGCACCGGGTTGCGCCCAGGGGGAACCGCGGGTTCCCACCCGCGGCTCGGTTGTGTCGTTGGATGCTTCAACTTGCACGATGAGTTGCCGCGAGGCTCCCGGCAGCGTCAACCGTGGGCCCCCGATTTCTTCGCAGCCCGTAAGGGAGTGGTCCGGCACGGGCCGTCGTCTGAGACGGGAATCGCTAGGGCCGTCCCGCAACAATCGAGCAGGGAGGAAGAAGCCCGTCCAGTCGCGGTTACGCGGCTTGAGGTCGATTAGAGCATTTTCAGGAATAGAATAGACAACTCTTGGGGCTGCCTAGCATCGACGCGCTAGCTTATAGCGAAAGCATCTTCGGATGCGGTTTACGTCATCTGTGAAACCGCTCTAGGCCAGCCGTTGTACGGCTGGTGTCCCTGCTCGCCTTGCAGCAAACTTAGGCCGGTTTAGCGGCCTTACGATAGCGGGCTTGCTCCGTTCACGATGCGGCGACGGTCTCGATTCGCTCCAGACGGCCGTGGGTCTTGCCGGTTGTTGATAGAGGTTATTAGGCATTGCCGATTCATGGCTCAAGCCGATCTGGGCAAGGCCCCTGGAAGGGGCCTGATTGACTCACTCGGAGGTGTTTTACCAGGCGTAGAACGCCTGGCCTAGTCGAAACCAAGGCCCGAAAACGGGCCTGCTTGCGTTCGGAATGTTGAGCGCGATGGGCCGGTTAGGATCGTGGCAGCCCGAGTTTCAGTGATTCTCGATTCTCTTCGATTTTCTCACCGCTGGCGGCTGGCAGCCCAGGCGCGCCACATCTCAGCCTCCTGCTCCTCCGATGTGGTCTCCCCCGCGAGCTGCAAGCCGGAGAGTTGTCGTAAGGCTTCCATAGCCTCCGCTCGAATCGTCACTGGACGGTCTGGAGCGTGTGAACTCTCGAAGGTGATCGCCACCCTAACGTCATTGAGCGTCCCCACGAGCTCATCCACGTATTGGGATCGCCCGTCGTGAGCTATGTTCCTGATCGTGAACCTAACCACCATTGGGCTGTTCTCTGGGCTGAGAAGCTGCCGCACCAGGGGCTCGGCAACATCGTCCTCGTAATCGAAGACGACGCCGATCAAGAATCCTTTGCGTGCAAGCTCCAAACCGCTCGTGAAGTCGTGCTCAATGATGTCCTTAATTGCAGAGGGAGCTCCCGTGGCGCCCAACGCCAGGATGCTTTTCCTCATCTCAGCCCTCTGTTTGGGAAAGCCCATCGTAAGGATCTTGTCTATTCGGCTAGGCGTTCCCTGCCCGACGCAGACAAAATTCGAGAACAGTAGAGCCAGGAAAAGCTGGAACAGCAGGTATCGGGGAGAACGCAACCTATTATCGCTGCTCTGTGCTCGACACACGCCGACCTACTGCACCTCGAAGCGCAATGATCGCGTTTCCTCAATGATCCGCTCCTCGACGCGCTCGAAAACGTCTACTTCGAATGGACGGTCGAGGGTGTTGCCCGCCAGGTCCTCGAGGACGGTGCCGGCTTCCAAGTGGTAGCGGCCTGGTTGCCATGGGCGGCTGGGCGTGAAACTCCAGCGTGTCTCTTGCCGATCGACACGGATGTCACCTTCCACGGGCAGTCTGGCCGGGGTCGACACTCGCAGCAGCCGCGACAAGAGCGCATGGTCGAGCGGCTCGGGGAAAGTGACGGTAAGCGGGTCGGTTGTGCCGGCTGCGGGCGGGGTGAGGGTCCACGTGTTGACGTTGGGCGGTTCGCGGTCCGCCGGGCGGACGGTGAACGGTTTCTTGTGATCGTGGGCGAGTGGGCGGCGTTTCGCGTCGGGCCAGGCGCGATCGACCACCAGGGTGTAGCTTTCGCCCGCTTCGATCGGGATGCCCATTTCTTCGCGCGGCAATAGCCCGCGCTTGACGCGGCCCGGATCGAAGAACACGGTTAGCCGCCGAGCTTCTCGGTCCCACAGCTCCTGGTCGAGTTCGAGAAACGGCAGGTCGATTTGCTTGCCGTTCGCGTCGAGCAGATGCACGTGGCGGTAGGCTTCCCCGCGAGACATGGCCGCTGAGAAGTGGATGTAAAACTTCAGTTGGTTCTCCGGCAGGCGATTCGATGAAGGGTAGATGTGCTCGACGAGGGTGGGCGGCTCGGGTGGTGCTTCGGGGATCTCGAATACCTTGACGAGCGGTTCGGTGCGGCCGGTTAGGCGGAGGACAGCTCGGTAATGCATGCCGGGCTCTAGAGGGAATCGTGGTTCGAAAACCAGGGTTCCGGATTCGTTGCGGTGGGAGCCCAGGATTGGAGGTTGGTCGGTGGCTACGGAGCCGCCCGCGCTCTCGACGTACACCGCGAAGGCGTTGCGCCACTCGGTGGCGGAGTGCTTGCCGCCCGAGACGCGGAAGAGCGGTTTGGTTTGAGAGGTACGGTCGAGGTGGATGTTGATTGGGGCGGATGAGGTAGAGGTTTGCGCCGGGGCCGTGAACGGAGAGGTCAGCAGAAGGCCACAGGCCGCCAGCCGAACGAGTTGGCGCGGGCCTCCCGGCCTGCAGCGGCGACCCGCGGGTCGATGTTTCCTCCGGCAAGACCACCGAAACCGAGCCGTGACCGTGAGGGAGCGGTCCGGCACGAGCCGTCCTCCCCCGTAAAAGCCGGTAGACTCGAGAGGGCGTTCGGTCTTCAAAGGCAGAACTCCTGCCGCAAAAAAGGCAACTTGTCCATTAACGAGCCGCGGGCGTCAGCCCGAACTGAGGCGTGTCGGCCAAGTAGATCGACTGTTGAATGCCGAAAGGTGTCTTCGGCTCCAAGGCCTCCGAGGCGCGTGGGAGTTCGTGCCGGACCACTCCCTCACGGTCACGGCTCGGTTTTCTTGCACTGGCTCCTACGGCAGCGCGATCGTCTCGATGTTCAGCGCGCCGCTCTCGGCTTGTACAAGGATCAATGCGTTCGAATCATCGAGTCGGTCGAGCTGCTGTACGCCCTTGAGTTCGGCGATGGTCTCATACGGCAACCCGGCGATGTCGGTCTTTTCCTTGATGCCGCCGAAGGTATGGATCTTCTCGGTAGACATCTTCATGACACCGCGGCTGCTGTTATTCATGAGGATGTAGTCCGCGCCGCCTTTGTTGTAAACGATCATGTCGAGCGGGCGGTTGCGGTTGCCCAACTCGGCGATCGTCGTGCCCACGACCTTCGTCCCGGGCTTAAGGTCGGAGATCGGGAACTTCACCAGAGGCGTGCAGGTGTAGGCCGCCAGCAGGTGGGGTTCTTTTTGGATCTCATAGGACACGAAGGTGCGAATCGGTGCGTTCGTTTCCCAGCGTCCGTGCGCGCCGTGGAAGATCTCGACGCTCGTCCCTTTGCCAGCCTCGGTAAACGGGTACGGCACGGCGCGCAGCGAGGAGGCGAACTCTTCGTTCGACAATCCGGCGATGAAGACCTTGCCGTCGACGTAGGAGATATCCGTAATCGCCTGCACCCGCAAGCTGCGTCCACGGCGGTCTTTGGCGTCGGCCGCCGGGGCATCGGGAAGGCTGACCTTGGCATGCTTGACGCCATCGAGCGAGAACTCCTCGAGCTTCCCCGAGTGGTTGAGGCGAAGGATCACGGGCATGGCATCTGGACCGCGTCCGCGAGAGACCGAGAGATAGACGTTCTTCGAGATCGGGTTGACCACCATGTCGTTGACGAGGATCTGGTCCGGGGCGGTGCCGAGTAGCGCGGCGATCTTCTCACTGACGCCGCTCAGCTCGACTTTGCCCGAGGAGCCGGCCTTGTGGTCGCCGGTATCGAGCGCGAAGACGGCGGCGCCGACCGAGTCGCCCACGAACAGAATGCCGTCGGGGCCGAATGCCAGGGCCCCGGCCGATTGCAAGTCGGCCTTGCCGGTCTCTAAGGACGCGGCGGGAGTGGCGGCAGCTGCCGTCAGCGATGCCAGCAAAAGCACTGCGGAGATGTACGCGAGTCGTTTGATATTCACGGGAAGTTGCCTCCTGTCGATCGGAAGTCGACGGAAAAGTGTCTGAGACCCTTATAACGATGCCACCTCGGCCTCGGCGAGTCAAGCCACGGGAGTAGAGGCGCAGAGTCAAGGCGCGGGGCTCATCGTACGGGTTAGGCGAAGGCGCGCGACCGGAGGTTACGGGAAAAGACGTCGACCGGGGTTCGACACCGCAGGCCAGGAGGCCCGCGCACTAGCCCGCGCTTAGCTTAGAGCGGTTTCACAGATGACGTAAACCGCATCCGAAGATGCTTTCGCTATAAGCTAGCGCGTCGATGCTAGGCAGCCCCAAGAGTTGTCTATTCTATTCCTGAAAATGCTCTAGGCTCGTTGGCCGAGGCGATAAAGGTGGTGCCGAGTGCGGATGAAGAGGCTGCCGTTGGCAATGGCGGGCGAGGCCATCGCCATCCCATCGAGGCTGTTCTGGCCCGCGGCTTTGAAGTCGAGGCCCGCTTCGATTACATAGGTGTCGCCATCTTCGCTCAGGCAAAACACGCGGCCGTTGTACGCCCACGGTGAGGCGGTGAACCCGGCGGCGTCGCGGGCGATGCGCTGCTTGCTGTAGATCTCCTTCCCCGTCTTGGCGTCGTAGCAGAGCAGAAAACCACGGTCCATCAGCACGTACAGGCGGCCTTGATAAAGCACCGGCGTTGGGTGATAAGGGCCCGACTGCGGGTGGCACCAGGCGATGTATTCGTTGCTGAGCGTGCCCTTCTTCAACGAAATATCACCCGACGCTCCCGGGCGGATGGCGTACAGAGGGCGAAACGATTCCATCTGAAAGCCGGAGCCGACAAAGAGCAGTCCGTCGCCGGAGAACGGCGAGGGGATGGCGAGAGACGTCACGCCGCGCAGGTGCCAGAGCGGTTCGCCGTCGAGGCTGTAGGACCGTACCGTGTCCTTGCCGGACACGATGATTTCGCTGCGCTCGCGGTTCTCCCAAACGTGCGGCGTCGCCCAACCGCTGCCTTCGTTGCGCGGCGCGGTCCAGATCTCGCGGCCCGTCGCAGCCTCCAGTGCCATGAGGACGGACCGGCC
>JAKZVK010000675.1:0-3699 GCA_047516085.1 Bryobacterales bacterium | reverse complement strand
CGCCCAGTGCGATGACCTCGTCGTGCTCTTTGTCCGTTTGCTCCTTGAACGTCTTCAGCTCGGCGTCCCACTCCTCCCGAGTCATCAGGTCGGGGTTGCGGCCCTGTTTGCGCATAGCCTCGCGAGCCAGGTACTCGGGATTGCCGCCGAGCAGAATATCGGTACCGCGGCCGGCCATATTCGTCGAGACCGTTACCGCCCCCTTGCGGCCCGCCTGCGCGACGATCATCGCCTCGCGGTCGTGTTGCTTGGCGTTCAAGACCTCATGCTTGACACCCATCTTCTTCAAGGTGCGCGAGAGTGTCTCGGACTTCTCGATCGAGATTGTGCCCACCAGAACGGGCTGTCCCAACTCGTGCAGGTCCTTGATCTCGTTCGCGGCGTTGCGGAACTTCTCGTCCTCGGTCCGGTAGACCATGTCGGGGTGCTCTGTGCGGATCAGATCCCGGTTGGTCGGGATGACGACCACGTCGAGCTTATAGATCTTGCCGAACTCGGCCGCCTCGGTATCAGCCGTGCCGGTCATGCCGGACAGCTTGGTGTACATGCGGAAGTAGTTCTGGAAGGTGATGGTGGCGAGCGTCTGGTTCTCGCGCTCGATCTTGACACGCTCCTTGGCCTCGACCGCCTGGTGGAGTCCGTCGCTCCAGCGGCGCCCCGGCATGAGGCGGCCCGTAAACTCGTCGACGATGACGACCTGGCCGTCTTTGACCACGTAGTCCTTGTCGCGCTGGAACAGCGTCTGGGCCTTGAGCGCCTGCTCGACACAGTGCTTCAGCTCGTAGTTGGTCAGTTCGTTGATGTTGCTGATGCCGAGGGCCTTCTCGACCTTCGCCTCGCCCTGCTCGGTCAGCCAGGCCGTGCGGTGCTTCTCTTCGATAATGAAGTCGCCGGTGTAGGTCTTGTCGCGCGGCTCGTCGCCCTTGATGACCTCGCCTCGATCGAGTTTGGGGATGGCGCGGTTGACCTTGTAGTACTTGTCGGTCGACTCTTCGCTCGGACCCGAGATGATCAGCGGCGTCCGCGCCTCGTCGATCAAGATCGAGTCCACCTCGTCAACGATCGCGAAGTTGTGCCCGTGCTGCACGCAATCGGCGCGGTCGAACTTCATGTTGTCGCGCAGGTAGTCGAAGCCGAACTCGTTGTTGGTTCCGTAGGTGATGTCGGACGCGTAGCTCTCGCGCCGTTCCTGCTCGTTGAGATCGTGAACGATCACGCCGGTGGTGAGCCCCAGGAAGTGGTAGAGCCTGCCCATCCACTCCGAGTCGCGCCGTGCCAGGTAGTCGTTGACGGTGACGACGTGCACGCCCTTGCCCGACAGAGCGTTGAGGTAGGCCGCCAGCGTCGCTACGAGCGTCTTTCCCTCGCCGGTCTTCATCTCGGCAATCTTGCCCTCGTGCAGCACAACGCCGCCGATCAACTGCACGTCGAAGTGCCGCATCTTGAGCACGCGGCGGCCCGCTTCGCGGCAGACGGCGAAGGCCTCGATCAGCAGGTCGTCGAGCGGCTCGCCTTGCTCGATGCGCCGCTTGAACTCGGCGGTCTTGGCGGCCAATTGCTCGTCGGAGAGCTTCTCGACCTCCGGCTCGCGGTCGCTAATCGCCGCCATCATGGGCGAAATCCGCTTGGTTTCGCGCGCATGCTTGGTACCGAAAACTTTCGCCAGGAGGTTGTCAAGCATGGTGGGACCGAGGAGGGAAACCCTTTGCGCTTATTGTAGCGCAGGGGTCAGGGGGGACCTGATGTTCCTCGCCTTGCATGGATCAGCGTCGAATCGAGCATTGTTTGTTACAGATCCTCCTATCGCGCAATTCTGCTCGCCTGATGTGACCGTCTATAATCGGGACTGTTGGTCTCGTTGCGCCGCAGGTCCACCCGATGAAGCTCGACACCCTAGCCGTTCATGCGGGCGATCGCAAGAAACCGGGCGCATACATCCCGGCGACGACGCCCATCTATGGGGCGTCGAGCTATTACTACGAGCGCGTCGAGGACCTCGACCGGGTCTTCAAGGACGAGGCCGCCGGCCACGGCTACTCGCGTTACGGCAACCCGACCACCGCCGCGCTGGAAGAGTTGGTGGCGACACTCGAAGGCGGCGACCTGGCCGTGGCGACGTCCTCAGGCATGGCCGCGCTGCATTTGGCTCTGCTGGCCGCCATCACCGACCGCCGCAAGTCGATCGTGGCGGCGAACGTGCTCTACGGACAGACATTCACGTTGTTGATGAACGTGCTCGAGCCAGGTGGCGTCGACGTGAGTTTTGCCGACCCCTGCGACTTGCAGGCCTTCGAGGCCGCGGTCGCCGAGGCGAAGCCCGCCTGCGTGCTGGTGGAAACCATGTCGAACCCGCTGTTGCGGGTGCCCGAGATCGACAAGCTCGCCGAGATCGCCCACCGCCACGGCGCACTCGTGATTGTCGACGCCACCTTCACGACGCCGGTGTTGATGCAGCCCATGAAATTGGGCGCCGATTTCGTAATTCACAGCGCCACCAAGTTCCTCTCCGGGCACGGGGACGTCCTGGGCGGCGTAGTTGTGGCACGCGACGAACACCGTGCGGTATTGCAGGCGCTGACGCGCACGCTCGGCCCGAACCTCGGTCCGTTCGAAGCCTACCTGGCGATGCGCGGCATCAAGACGCTGCCGCTGCGCATGGAGCGCCAGTGTCGCAACGCGTGCCGCGTGGCCGCCTGGCTGAGCGGGCATCCGCGCGTCGAGAAAGTTCACTTCCCCGGAGACCCGCGCCACCCCGACGCGGCGGCCGTCAAACGCCTGCTGCCCGACGGCCTCTACGGCGCCGTGGTGAGCTTCGAGATCAAGGACGCCAAGGAGCCCGATATCTTCCGTTTCATCGACGCCTTGCAGCTCGTCGTGGGGGCTACGACGCTGGGCGACGTGCATACGCTGGTGCTCTACCCGGTTATGAGTTCCCATCGCGACTTGGCGCCGAAGCAGCGGGAACGATTGGGTATCCGCGAGAATCTGCTACGGCTGTCGGTCGGCATCGAGGCAGTGGAAGACATCGAGGCCGATCTCGACCGCGCCCTCGCGGGCTAGGCAACCCCTCTCAAACGCACAATGCCTCCCCTCGGTGACTGTCACCTTTTTTCGCGTCACCGCGACATGAACAACCTACCGACGCGTTCGCGTGCGAAAAATGGCTGACTGTCACCAGAGCACACGCCCCGAAGAATCGATGTCCACCTACTCGCGTCGAGACTGGCTCAGCACGACCCTGGGCGCGGTATCAGCCGCGGCGCTCACGTCGCGCGCCTCCGCCAAGAAGACGAAATCCCCAGAACTGAACGTCCTCTTCATCGCGGTGGATGACCTGCGTCCGGCCCTGGGATGTTACGGTCTCGCGAACGCCCGCACGCCGCATATCGACGCCCTGGCGGCGGATGGGGTGCTGTTCAGCCACGCCCATTGTCAGCAGGCCGTGTGCAGCCCTTCGCGCACATCTCTGATGACCGGCCTGCGCCCCGACGCGACGCGCGTCTACGACCTCGAAACGCACTTCCGGCGCTACCGGCCCGAAGCCGTGACCCTGCCGCAGCACTTCAAGCAGCACGGCTACATCAGCGCCGCGTTCAGCAAGATCTATCACAAGCCGGCGATGGACGATTACCCGTCGTGGAGCATGCCGTCGTGGATCCCCGACTTCCACCCGTGGAACAGCGCCGAGAGCCAGGCCTA
>JAKZVK010000674.1:0-4059 GCA_047516085.1 Bryobacterales bacterium | reverse complement strand
CGCCGAGTCGCGGCTCGAAGTCTCGCGCGCCGGCGAGACCTTGATCGGCGCCGCGGAAGAGGCCAAGCGCCTGGGCTCGGAGGTTATTCCGTTGGACGGCGCGCCGGGTACGGGCAATCGCATGGGGTTCACGTTGCGCGTGCCGTGCGGCGTCGTGCTGGCGATTACGCCCTTCAACTTCCCGCTGAATCTGGTCGTGCACAAGGTCGGTCCCGCGCTGGCGGCCGGCAATAGCGTGGTGGTCAAGCCCGCCACCGACACGCCTCTGGTTTGCCTCAAGTTCGCCCGCATCCTGCTCGAGGCTGGGGTCCCCGCCGAAGGCATCCAAGTGATCACCGGCTCGGGGGGAGAGATCGGCGACATCATCGCCAGCGACCCGCGCGTGCGCAAGATCAGTTTCACCGGCAGCCGCGACGTGGGCGAGCGCATCTGCCGCACGGCCGGGCTCAAGAAAGTCACGATGGAGTTGGGCAGCAACGCACCGTTGATCGTGCTGCCCGACGCCGATCTAGAAAAAGCCGCCCAATCCATCTCGGCCACCGGATTCGCCAACGCCGGCCAGGTCTGCATCAGCGCACAGCGCGTCCTGGCGCACAAGTCGATCTACGGCGACCTGCTCGACGCTGTCAAGCCGAAGGTCGAGGGCCTCGCCACGGGCAACCCGCTCGAGGAGGGGACCAAGGTCGGGCCGATGGTTCGCGAGTCCGACGCCGTTCGGGTGGCCGAGTGGGTCGAAGAGGCCGCCGGAGCGGGCGCGCGGTTGGTCACGGGCGGCGGACGCAACGGCGCGGTCTACACGCCCGCCATGTTGGCCGACGTCGATCCCGGCATGCGCATCTCGAAGCAAGAGTTGTTCGGTCCGGCGGTCGGCTTCACGCCGGTCGAGGATGTCGACCAAGCCATCGAGATGGCCAACGACAGCAACTACGGCTTATCGGCCGCCATCTTCACCGAGAACCTCGACAACGCCATGAAGTTCGCCCGCGAGGCCGACTCGGGCAACATCCACATCAACTGGGGGCCGCAATGGCGCGCCGACCTGATGCCCTACGGTGGGTTGAAGGAGAGCGGTTTCGGCAAGGAGGGCCCGAAGTATGCCGTCGAGGAGATGACTGAAACCAAGATGGTGGTGCTGCACCTGAAGTAACGAGCCTGTATTTCTCGGGGGCACGAAGCAACCGAGCCGTGACCGTGAGCTGGGTGCCATGGTAGGATGCATCCGTGTTGCGCCCAGGGGGAACCGCGGGTTCCCACCCGCGGCTCGGTTGTGTAGCTGGATGCCTCAACTTGCCCTATGAGTTGCCGCGGGCCTTCCAGCAGTGTCAACTGTGGACTCCCCGATTTTTTCATGGCCCTGAGGGAGCGGTCCGGCACGAACCCCGACGCCACCCGAGGTCCTCTAGACCCGGGTCCAGGTTTGTCCGGCCGGCCACGAAGCAATCAAGACAACCGATCAGCTCGTTCCCAACACGCCGCGCAGGAACCCGAATGATTCGGCGATGCCGAGTTGTGGGGCCGCCGGCTCGGCTTCGTACTCGAGCGCGACGTGGTGCCGGTAGTTGATCTGCTGGAGTGCGTTCACAACGCCGCGGATGTCCACAACGCCGCGGCCCAGCGGTACGTCGAGTCTTCGGCGGCTCGCTTCCTTGAGGTCCTTCAAGTGAACGTCGTATAGCCGATCACCGCACACCCGGATGGCCTTGACCGGGTCGAGCGGCAGCCGGAAGGTGTGGCCGACATCCACGCAGACGCCGATACGGTGGTCGAGCCCTTCGATCATCGGCATGATGCGGGTCGCGTCCCAGCGCCAGTAGTCGAGCTGGTCTTCGGGGCCGTGCGTGTGGATGGCGACCCGGATCTCGTAGTCCTTGACGACGCGATCGAGCAGCGCGAACGCCTCCTCGGGGATCGTGACGGTGACGACCGCCGCCCCGGTGTCACGGACGTAGTCGAGCTTGCGGCGCATGTCGGCTTCGTCGTCTTTGAATCCCACGACGCCGCAGCCAAGAACCCGCACGCCTGCGTCGGCTAGCTTTCGCCGCACTGCTGCGCGCTCCGCCGGCGAGCTGCGTAGGGGAAGGTGGAAGTACTTGAGCGCGATGTTCTTGACTCCGACGGTTGTGAGCAGGCGGATGGTGTCGTCGAGGCTTAGCTCGCGGGTTGAGAAGCTCGTGAGACCCACGTGAAGGCCGCCGAACGGGTCGCCTGGCTGCTTGGTGGTCCAGTGCGAATCGGCTGCGTGTGAAGGGAGCGAGCCGGCGACGCCGAGGGCGGCCATCCTCAAGGCGTGACGCCGGGTGAGGGTGTATTTGTCTGGTGGCATGTTGTCCTCCTAGGGAGCAACCTTTGGGTTGCCTATTTGCGATGGGCGTGATTCTCGGTCTAGCGACTTTCGAGGGGCGCGAGGGGTCGTGCCGGACCGCTCCCTGACGGTCACGGCTCGGTTTGCGCGCCGGTGCGTTCTGTGTCGGGAGGTTCTACAATGTGCCCACTACTATGCCAGAGACGCAAACTCCTCAACGCAACTTCGTGGATGTCGGTATCGTCTGCAGCCATTTCGACGAGTCGCTGCACTTCTATCGGGACCTGCTCGAGCTCGAAGTCGGGCTCGACATCCAGATTCCCGAGTCGGTGGCGGTGGGCGCCAAGCTGGCGCCGCGGCCGTTCCGGCAGGTGCGGCTCAAGGCCGGCGAGACTTTGATCAAGCTGATGGAGATCGAGGATCCGCCTCCGCGGCGCGGCAGCGACTTTGCCGCCGGCGTGCGCTGGCTGACCTTTTTCGTCGACGACGCCCGCAAGACGTACGAGGACCTCTCGGCCAAGGGCGTCGAGTTTCTTGCCGAGCCCGTGAGTGCCCCCGACGCAGCGGGCGTGGTGTGCGCTCTGGATCCCGACGGGCTACTGGTCGAGTTCGTGCAGCTTCGCCCGGACTTCCCGCCCGGCTGAGTTCTGCCATAATATTCGCGGTAGCCGGGCTTGCGTCAGGGGCCGTTGGAAAGAGGCTCTTGCCCATTACGCTCAGAGCCGCAGGCGTGAGCCTGCGTTGACCAGTTTCTATAGGGGCCGGCCTCTTTTTTTCAGGGTCCTCAACGCGGGCTGACGCCCGCGGCTCTGAGTTGAGTGTGTAACAGCGCGCTCGTTGAGCGCGTTTGATCGAGGAAAGGACTTCGTCGAAATGATTCGTTGGACACAGTTTGTACTCGCAGGTGTCGTGATCTTCGCTCTCGCCTGCTCTTCAGGACCCGGCAGTGGCCGCCGCTTTGACGGGCCCGGGCCGGTCGAGTTGCATGGACATATCACGACCAAATCGGGCGCCGGCGCTGAACTCGAAAAGGTCTTTCACGAGGTCTACTACCCGGCCATCAGTAGCCAAGCCGGCTTCAAGTTCTCCAACCTGCTCAAGGTGCCCGATACCGACAACAAGTACGTTCTCACGCTGGCGTTCGAGAGTGAAGACCTGCGCATCCGTTGGGCGGAATCGGATTTGCACCAGGAAGTCTGGCCGCAAATGCTCGCGCAGTATAGCGGTGAGCAACTCGACGGCGTGGACGCTTTTGGCATGGTTGACCCGCCGATGTAAGCGGCCTATCACAGCGCCGCCGTGGCCAAGGCCGCAAACAACGTGCTGAGGCCTGGGCTGGAGGAGCGAAGGTCAGAGTGAGTTTCTTCGCCGAGGCGGAGCGATGCGGCTGCGTGTCGCGGCAGGCGCGCACAAAAAAGAAGGCAAAAAGCGGTCTCAATACGCGTCGTCTAGACATCAGCAATCTCCAAGGCCAGGCCGGATACAGTAAGGCATGAACCGCCGCTCCTTTGTGACGTCTCTGGCCGCGTGTGCCGGGCTTCCACTCGAACGCGCTGTGTCGCAAGCCGCCACCTCACTCCGCGACCGGCTCAACCTACCCACCCGGCCCGTGCAGGTCGTCCTCGACACCGACACCTACAACGAGGTCGACGATCAATTCGCGCTGGCCTACTCTCTGCTCTCGCCCAAGGCAATGACGGTCGAGGCTGTGTATGCCGCACCGTTCACCAACTCTCGGTCGTCGAGTCCCGCGGACG
>JAKZVK010000673.1:0-5311 GCA_047516085.1 Bryobacterales bacterium | reverse complement strand
CAATTGAAGAAAGATGTCAGGTCCTGAAGAAGCTTCCCGGACGCGATGTGGCGTAAGGCTCCAGCCTTGCCGAGTCTCGATTCTTCGGGACTCAGGACGGCAAGCATCCGAGCATTCCCTTGTGCTAGCGGACCTGAGAACCGAGGAATCGGTTCTTGGCAAGCCTGGAGGCTTGCACCACAAAGACCCTCCAACGGCATGCTACAGTAACATCTGATTCCGAGCCGTTCGTAGGCTCCCGAGCGCCCTGGAGAGCCCTGGATCGGTGCCCAAAGCGACTCCGGGCGCCCGATGGCGTGCTCGATTGATGACCTCTGTGGACGAGACCACTTCTTCAAGCGAACCGGAGACCGCAGCCACGGCCACGGCAGCTTCCGCGATCGACCCGCTGGTTGAGCGAACCCCCTCCCCGCTCGACGTTCATCTCGACCAATTCGACGGCCCGCTCGATCTACTGCTGAGCCTCATCCGCAGCCAGAAGATCGACATCTACGACATCCCGATCGCCAAGATCACCCAGCAGTACCTCGACTACCTCCGCCAGGCCGGGGAGTTAAACATCGACCTGGGCGGCGAGTTCGTCTTCATGGCGGCGACGCTGATTCACATCAAGTCGCGGCTGTTGCTGCCCAAGGACCCTCTCCTGCCCGAGGGCGAAGAGGATGACCCGCGCCAGGACCTGGTCGAGCAACTGCTCGAGCATGAGAAGTTCTTCCAAGCGGCGCAGATGCTACGCGAGAAGCGGCTGGTCGAGGAGAACGTGTGGTCGAACCCACCGATCCACGCGTTTCTCGATGAGGGCGAGGAGCCCGACCTCGCGGTGGACCTTTTCGACCTGGTCAAGACGTTCGACTCTGTACTTGAGCGCGCTAAGCAGCGCCCCACCTACGAAGTAACGGCCGAAGATGTCTCGGTCGCGAGTCGCATCCAGTTCCTCAAGAACCTGCTGCTCTCCGAAGACGGGCCGGTCTCACTGCGCGAAGTGTTCGAGCGGCAGCCGAGCGTGCGAGCGTTGATCGCGACGTTTCTCGCCGTGCTGGAGTTGGTGCGGATGCGGGCGATCGTGCTGCGCCAGAAGAAGCTGTTCGACGAGATCATTATTCGCAAGCACAAGATGTTCGACGCCGTCTTCAGCCGGGAAGAGAGCTTCTTCGACGTCGGTGAGGAGTATCAGGCTTGAGTGAACAGCAAACCTTACCGGCCGCCACGCCGGATGCAGCCGAACGGCGCGCGCTACTCGAAGCGATTATTTACGTGGCGGAAGAGCCGCTGACGGCGAAGCAGATCGCCGAGGGGCTTGATCTGGACCCGGAGCAGGTGGCGGCCGACCTCGACGCCCTGATCGAGGAGTGCCGAACCGCGGGCCGCGGCATCGAGATCCGAGTCGTCGCGAAGGGCTATAAGATGTCGACGAAGCCCGAGCACCATGATGCTGTGCGCAAGTTCGTGAAGACGTTGCAGCCGAAGCTTACGCTCTCGTTGCCGGCGCTCGAGACGCTGTCCGTGATCGCTTATAAGCAGCCGGCGACCCTGCCGGAGATTCAGGCGGTGCGCGGCGTCAATTCGAATGCCGTAATCCACACGCTGCTGAACCGCAAACTTGTTGCGACGGCCGGCCGCAAGCATGTGATGGGCCGCCCGATGCAATACAAGACGACGAAGGAGTTCCTGGTCCAGTTTGGATTGAAGGACCTCACGGAGCTGCCGACGCTGAAGGAACTCGAAGAGTTGGGGCGGGCGGCGCTGGGCGAACTCGATGAGCCGGGCATCGAGGAACCCGGTAAAGACGAGCCGAGCAACGAGGACCCGGGTAACGGGGAGCCGAGCGGGGAAGTGAACGCGGCCGGTGCAACGGAAGCCGAGGCCACGCCGGAGGAAGGTGCCGACGCACCGGGCACCGAGGCGCCCAGTAGCGGGGAGCCGAGTCGCGAAGAGCCCAACACCGAGGAGCCCAGCACCGAAGAGCCCAGTAGCGAGGAGCCCAGCACCGAGGCCGAGGCCGGTTAGTCAAGTGACCTGCAACGTACCACTGGCCGGTGCATTGTCCACGATCGTGTAATGAATGGGTCGGCGTCAGTTGCGACCGCGCAGTCCGTGGATTCGGAATGGTGCCGCGACTGCTGGTACCCCGACGGCCGTAGCGACCGGATCCAAGGCAAGAAACTCCAAACCGCCATGCTACTGGGCGTGCCGTTGGTCCTGGGGCGCGACCGCACCGGACGCCTGTTCGCCTTGCGCGATAGCTGTCCGCATCGCGGGATGCCGTTCTCCTACGGCCGTTTCGACGGCGAACTGCTCGAATGCTGCTACCACGGCTGGAAGTTCGAGGGACGCACGGGAGAGTGCCGTGAGATCCCGTCCCTCACCTCCGACACTAAGCTCAAAGTGGATCGCATCTACGCCGAGCACTTCCCGTGCGAGGAGCACGACGGATACGCCTGGGTCTATATGCGAGATCCGTTATCGAAGGCGGTGTCGGAAGGCGGCGAGCCCCCGCCGGCGCCGCGGCTGCCGGTCTTTAGCGACAAATACCGCATCGCTCATTTGGTCGCCTACCTTCCGTGCAGCATTGATCACGGCATCATCGGCCTCATGGACCCCGCCCATGGGCCGTTTGTTCATCAGTCGTGGTGGTGGCGGGGGAAGCGAAGCATCCACGAGAAGCAGAAGATCTTCGAGGCGATCCCGAACGGCTTTCGGATTCGCGCCCATGCACCGTCGGCCAACAGCGCCCCGTATAAACTGCTCGGCGTGTACGGCAAGACCATAACGACGAAGATTGAGTTCGAGTTGCCCAACCAGCGCCGTGAGGAAACCCGCTGCGGCGACTATTGGTTCTCGAGCCGGGCGACGGTGACACCCGAAACGCACGACCGCTGCCGCATCGACTTCTGCGCGGCCTGGAACATCTTTCGTCACGTGCCGCTCATCACGACGGCTTTCCGGATCTTCGGCCGCACGTTCCTGGATCAGGACGTGCAGACCATGGTGAAGCAGGCCGAGGGACTCAAGCACAACCCTTCGCTGATGCTCATCGACGACGCAGACCGGCCCGCCAAGTGGTACTTTCAGTTGAAGAAGGCTTATATCGAGGCGACGCGCAACGGAACGGAGATGACGCACCCGATCACGGAGCCGGCGACGTTGCGCTGGCGCAGTTGAGGGGCGGCGTGAGACGCGGCATGCCGTGCCCGCCGGTCTTCCAACGCATACAACATAGCACCTAAGACACTCGTCGCCCGGCAAGAGAACCGGCCGCTACCCCCGCCACCCCATGCAAGAACGCCTCCAGAAGATCATCGCGCGAGCTGGCATCGCGTCCCGCAGGAAGGCGGAGGAGCTGATTGTTGAGGGCCGCGTGCGCGTGAACGGACGCGTGGTGACCGAGCTGGGCACGAAGGCCGATGCGGCGGAGGACTCGATCAAGGTCAACGGCAAGCGCATCAACGCACCCGGGGGACAGAAGCTCTACCTGATGCTCAACAAGCCCAAGGGCTACATCACCTCGACCGCCGATCCCGAAGGCCGCCGCACCGTGATGGATCTGCTGGGGCGGTACCACTCGCGTGTGTATCCAGTGGGACGGCTCGACTACGCGAGCGAAGGCTTGCTGCTCTTTACCAACGACGGCGACTTCGCGAACCTCGTTCTTTCCGCCAAGAGTGCCGTGCCGAAGGTGTATCAGGCGAAGCTCAACGGTAATCCGAGCCACCAGCAGCAGGAGCAGCTTCGCGCCGGCGTGAAGCTCAACGGGCGCCTGACTGCACCGGCGCGAGTGCGGCACATCAAGCCGGGGGACAACCCATGGTTCGAGGTCGTGCTCACCGAGGGCCGCAACCAACAGGTACGCCGTATGTTTCGGCGGGTGGGCTTTCTCGTGGAGAAACTGAAGCGGGTGAAGATCGGGCGGATCTCCCTGGGAAAATTGCCGGTCGGCAAGCTGCGCGCGTTGACTGACCGCGAAGTCGAATCGCTACGAAAGCTCACCAAGCCCCGGGAGAGCAAAGCCGCGTGACCGATCCGCAGATCATCGAGCTACTCCGCGACTCGAAGACGATTGCTGTCGTCGGCCAGTCGCGCAAACCTTGGCGGCCGAGCTTCGGCGTCAGCTCCTACATGCAGGCACAAGGCTATCGCATCATCCCCGTCAACCCCAATATCGAAGAAAGCCTGGGGGAGCAAGCTTACGCAAGCCTCGAAGACATCCCAAAGACTGCGAAAATCGACATCGTCAACATCTTCCGGCAGCCCGATCACGTGGGGCCGATCGTCGACTCCGCGATCCGGTTGGGCGTACGGTGCATCTGGATGCAAGAATGCGTGGCAGATGAAGCGGCCGCCGCGCGAGCCGAGGCCGCGGGCATCGCCGTGGTCATGAACCACTGCATCCTGAAGTACCACCGCAGGTTGTTGGGGTAGGTCTTGCAGAATGTAGGGGCACGTCATGCCGTGCCCGCGGTTCTCACCACGCGGCAACGTGAAGCGCGAAGCAACCGAGCCGTGACCGTGAGGGAGCGGTCCGGCACGAACCCTGACGCCACTCAACAGCCTCTATACTCAACTGGTCAGCGGACGAGATCAGATCACCAATTCGCGCACGAGATGATTCTCCCTCATCATAACTCTTGAACACGGGAGCCTGAGTTGACGCACCCGCCCTCCCTTGCCGACATCTCATTCCTAACCGGGCCAGCGGTGGCTCTTCGGGTCAAGCAGCCGCGTCGGGCTGAAATACTCCGGCGGGTAGTCGTCCTCCTCGTCGCGGTTCCCCAGGATGCGGTTCACAACACATCGCCCGGCATTGAATGACACGCCGGTCCCCGAGCCCGCCATGCCGCCGATGATGTACTGGCGCTTGCCGTCCATCAAGCCGACGATCGGGTATTCATCCGGCGTGTAGCTGACGGTGCCGCTCCACTCGTTCGTCACGTGGTACCGAGACAGGCCGAAGCCCTCGCGCATCTGGGCGATCAGAAACTTCGTAATGAAGCGCGACGGTTGGATTCGGCCGGCCTCGCGATCGGGGACGCGGGTGGCGTCGGAGCCCACCATCACCGAAGAGCCGTACATCATCCGGAACCAAGTGCGGGCAGCGCGGAAGTCGTGACGGCGCAGACCGCTCAGCAGGCCGAGACAAACGCGGACTCGATCGAGGATCCCGAGAGGCACCTCCGGCAGGCTGTCAGGAGTAGGCAAGGTGTTTCGGCTTGTAGGGGAACGGCATGCTGTCCCGGCGGCTTCGAGCCGTCAACCTGACCCGAACACGGGCACAGCATGCTGTAGCCCCTACTTCTCGGTTCGCGGTTTCCGT
>JAKZVK010000672.1:0-5819 GCA_047516085.1 Bryobacterales bacterium | reverse complement strand
CTTGTCGTTGGCGAGTCGTAAGTCCTCTTCCAAGCGCAGCACCCGCTCGGCGTTGCGGAGACGCACCCGAAGTTCTTTCGGATCGAACGGCGTCGAAACGAACTCGTCGGCGCCCGCGGCAAGACCCTCGAGCATCTCGCTGCGCTGATTGCGGGCCGTCAGGACGATGATGTACGTGTAACCCGGTAGGCCGGCGGCGCGAATTTGCCGGCAAAGCTCCAGTCCGTCGAGCCCGGGCATCTCCCAGTCGGTGATGACGAGCGGGAAAGTTTCCTTGAGGAACATCTCCCTTGCGGCGTTGCCATTATTGGCGGCGGTTACCTCGTATCCGAAACGCCGCAAGGCGTACGTAACCAGAGACCGCGTAGCCGGGTCGTCGTCAGCCAATAGGACTCGCAAGGTTCTTCGATCCCCGCTGTAAGCGCCGGCCGCGTCAGCCGGCCTGTTCTTTCACCTGCGTCAGGAACTCCTTGACCCGGCCCCATTCCGAGTCAATGTCCTTGAGCAAAGTGGGCTCGATTTCGCCGTTTCGTCCCGACATCTCGACTTGATTGCAAAGGTCGCTGAGCGGGTCGGCTCCCACGTTGCCCGACGAGCCTTTCATGCGGTGTGCGGTCTTGGCCGCCGAGTCGGCATCCTGGCTCTCGACGGCTTGGCGTAGCAGTTCCAACTGCTTGGGCATGTCGTCGAGAAAGATGTCGAGCAGTTCCAGCATGAACTCTTCATCGTCCATGGAGGCCTCGCGTACGCGAGCCATGTCTACAGGTTCCATACGTTTGTGATCTTCTCTCCCCGAAACCGAGTGCGCTCCGAGATAAGCTCCCCTGAGGCGGACTGGCGTCACGCCGCGTCGTCCGTGGGCGACGCCGGGCCCTAGCGCATCGCGGCCGAGTCAGAGGGGCAAAGGACTAGTGAGGCACGCAGGAGTCTTATCGGCAGCTTCGAGATCACGTCTTAGGGAAATCAGCAAGCAGGAAGGACGGCCTGCGGCATGGCGGCTAGCAGCGTGGCAAATGTGTGCTCTGGGGACAGCCAGCCCTTTTTCGCGCGCGAAAGATAGCGGCAAGCTGTTGATTCCGTGGACGCGCGAAAAAGGGTGGCAGTCCCCGAAGGGAAGCTTCGAACTTCCGCCACGGGCGGCTGGCTCGGAACGCCTCTCTACAATCGCCACCGCTGACCGATATGTTCCGCAGGGTTCCAGGCAAGCCTATGACCATATCGAACACGGCCTTAGTCGCTCTCTCCCAGGCGCGGGAACAGCTCGACCGGGCGGCAGAAGGCATTCAGCGCGCCACCAACCCGGATCCGGAGATCGTGGACCGGGTCGACTTGAGCGAGGAGATTGTCAACCTCCTGACCGCTAGGACGGCCTTTCGGTCAGCGATCGAGTTGGCTAAGACGGCGGACGAGATCGCCGAGGAATCGTTGGACCTGTTGGCCTAGCCGCCGTCGCCGGCGAGAAACTCCCGAATCCGGGCGTCGATTTCGTCCCGGACCCGCCGGAACACGGCCAGCCGTTCTTCCTCCGTGCCTTCCGCCTTCGCCGGATCGTCGAAGCTCCAGTGCAGTTGCTTCGTCTCGCCCGGAAACACAGGGCAGGCCTCGCGGGCGTTATCGCAGACCGTGATGGCGTAGTCGAAGGCTTCACCGACCAACGAATCGACGTGCTTGGATTCCTGAGTGGAGATGTCGACCCCAAGCTTGGCCATCATCGTGACGGCGCCTGGGTTGAGACCAACAGGGTTGGTACCGGCACTGGCGGCGTCCATTCGCCCGCCCGCGCGGTGGCGCAAGAGGCCTTCCGCCATCTGGCTGCGGCAGGAGTTGCCGGTGCATAAGAAGAGTACTCGCTTCCTCGGCATGGGATATTCCCCACCATAGTGGTTTGCAAGCTGTCCGTAGGCGAGGTTTTCCATCTCTTGCCAGGCCGACTTACCTCGCCACCTCTCAACGCAGGCTCACGCCTGCGGCTCTGAGTCTTATTAGCGTGCGGATCGGAGGCCGATTCGATGGGCCGGTGGCGCACGTACCATCTCGCGGTCTAGACTAGGGCGATGAAACTCTCACGCCGGCGCTGGACGCAGGTCATGGCCGCGGCCGCCGTTGCGTCACAGCCCTCTCCGTCTCAGGAGTCACCGATGGTCATCGACAGCCCTAAAGGCAACTTTCGTTTTCTCAAAGGCAGCGGTCCCTACTCGTCGGGCGCGGTGGCCTCGGACGGCTACGAAGTCGTTCACGTCATCTTCAACCCCCTGCCGTCTTTGTCGAAGGCGTTCGATCTCGTCGAAGCCCGCTTGAAGTCGCTCAAGCGTCCTCTCAATGCGCTGTGTGGCATGGAGTTGCGCATCCCCAAGGCGCTCTCGATTGAAGCCTTTAACGAGTTCAATCAGCCCTATATCGACCGGCTCAAGTCATGGGGCACGCATGTGGACGGTCTCAACCCTGTGGCCCGCACGAACGTGGCGATCGAGGTCAACCCGGTTGCCGAGCCCTCGGTGTACGGCTTCTGCTACACCGTCCCGTCGGATTTCAAGGGCAACACCTTCGTGATTGCCGGGGCAGGCGAGTTGCGCTCGAGTAAGCTTGCCGGCAGCGAGATCGTCAGCCGGGGCGACACGTCTCCTGAGGGGGTTCGCGCCAAAGCCAAGCAGGTGCTGAGCATCATGGCCGGCCGGCTCGAAAAACTCGGCCTCAACTGGTCCGACGCGACCCAGTCGAACATCTACACGGTACACAACATCCACGCCATCATGGAGTCGACCATCATGCCGTCGCTTCATGAAGCAGGACGCCACGGCGTCCGCTGGCACTTCGCCCGCCCCCCGGTGCTGGAGATCGATTACGAGATGGATATGCGGGGCGTACGGAAGGAAATCACCCTAGCGGGATAACCCGTGCCGGCGAGCCGCGGCTGTCTGGGGCCGGGTTGGAACTGAGCGACGTTGCCGGGCGGATCCGCCGGGCGTCGCACGCACACCCCTACGGCGTTGTGCGTGAACCTGCCGCGACATAGGTAACCGTTTTGAACCTGCCGCGACATAGGTAACCGTTTGTAGGGGCGGACCGCTGCGTCCGCCCAAGCGTCCCCGTGCCTCAGACGCCGCCTTCTCGCGTCCGGCCCCACCACCTGCACCCGCCCAAGCGTCCGCAGCGCGGACACCGGAAAATGGCTGGGTAAACCCGGCTCACCAAGCCGACGGCCTTTCCCGGCAGAGTGAGCAGCCCGCGCGCTCCATGCCCGAGCGTGCGCGCCGCCAAGTTGAGCCACTACCTTTCTTTGCAGCTTGTTCGAAGGGCAAGGAAGAAGTTGTATCATCTACACGCGGGGCCGATTCGTCTCCGTCGCTCGGAGAGGAATATGCGTTCTGATCTGACCCGAAGACGGCTGCTTCAGTTTGGCGGCGTCGTGGCTGCCACGAGCACGGCGGCTCCCGGCGTGAGCCGTGCCCTTGCCGTGGCTCCGGCGATCACCGGTCTGCTCGACACCACCGTCGAGCGGGTCGAGCGGATCACACTCACCGTCCCCTTCCGGGACCTGCCGGCCCCCCACATGCACCGCGGCCGCGCGGGCAATTGGAAGTATGTCGAAGTCTGTAAGGTGCACCTCAAGTGCGGTGTCTCAGGCTTCGGCGAAAACATCCAGTACTTCGTTGAGAACGCGGGCGACGACGCCAAGGTCGTTGGCCGCAACGCCGCGGAGTTGATGTGGGATGACTCTCACGGCACCGGCCTTCAGCAGGCGCTCTTCGACGCGGTCGCCCGCGCCAACGATGTTCCGATCCACCGGCTGCTAGGCTCCAAGGTTCGTGACCGAGCCTTCATAAGCTGGTGGGATATTGACATGCCTGGCGAGGACTGGTTGACGGAGTGCCGGCTCGCTATCGAGCAAGGCTACACCGACTTCAAGACCAAGGCGCGCCCGTGGTTCGACCTGAACGAACAGTGCCGCTTGCTCTCTGAGAACCTGCCGGAGCACTTCCGGATCGACGCGGACTTCAATCGTATGCTTCTCGACGCCGCCCGAGCCGCGCGTGTCTGCGTAGCACTCGAGAAGTATCCGCAGATGGCAGCGTACGAGACGCCGATTCCGCAAAGTGATGTCGAGGGCAATAAGCTGCTCCGCCGCAAGACGCGCGTCCCGATTGCCATGCATTACGGCGATCCACCGATCATGACGGCTCTGCGGGAAGAGATCTGCGACGTGCTCATCATCGGCTACGGGGCCCAAAACATCGTGAACCAGGGAGCTGTGGCGGCGATGGCAAACATCCCCTTCTGGTTGCAATACGTGGGGACGGGCATCACCGCCGCCTACGCACTGCACTTCGCGGCGGTTCTCACGCACGCGCGCTGGCCTGCGGTGATTTGTCATCAACTCTACGTCCACCCACTGATCAAGCCCGGGATCGTGGTCGAGAATGGGTCGGCGGCCGTCCCGGAGCGGCCCGGACACGGGTACGAATTGGACGAAGACGCCGTCGAACGCTTTCGGAGCGAGCGGATCACCGAGAACCCCTATCCGCCCGCGGGTCTGTTGCACGCGATTCAATGGCCGTCTGGGGCCACCAGCTACTACGCCGTGGCACAGCATTATTACAAGGACTTCGAGCAAGGCAGGCTGCCGGTGTTTTTGCCTGGCATCCACATGGAGACGATCCCCGACGACGGCAGCAAGGACTGGCGAGATCTGCAGAAACGAGCCAGGCGGGGAGGCGTTCATACGGGCGGACGCCCTATCTGAAGCCGGAAAACTAGTAGGCTAGGCAGGTTAACGAAAGGAATCGAATGCTTGGAAGACTAACGGGTCGAAAACTGCTCGGCATGGGAGTTATTGTCCTGATCGTGGTTGTGGCGTTGGTGTGGGTCCAGCAGAAGATCGCCGGCCTCTCCGATTTGATGAATTGATGTAAGGGCGTGCCGATGAAACGAAGGAGCTTCTTGGGAGCGCTAGGCGCCGGAGCTCCGGCGGCACTTGGGGCCGGCGCCGGCGCGGCTCCGTCCCGTGGTGCGGAGCCACTGGAGCCGAAGGTCTTTTTCTACGACGACGGCCGGCATGCCTCAGGCCTCTACCAGTTTGCCCCGCCGCTCTCGCCCGATGACCTGACGCATGGGGTCGATCAGCTCGTCAACAGCGGCGTCGACACCCTCATCTACTCTGCCGGACTCGAGGGCGGCGTGGTGCAGTATGACAGCAAGGTCGGCCAGAAATGGGGCGACAATGTCGATGTCTGGGCCCACTCGATCTTCTATCGCGCCGCGCGCAACCTGCAACAACTCATCGCCGACGGACATGACCCACTGAAGTTGCTCTGTGACCGATGCCATGAGAAGGGTCTGTGGTTTCTGCCGACGCTGCCGATTTCGATCATCGGAGGCCCGTGCGCGCAGGACAACGGGTACGGCCGCAAGAGCGACTTCGCCTATGACAACCCGCAGTACTACGTCGGCGACGACAATCATCCGTTGGCCAAGCACCTGGGACGAATGTTCGGGCCCGAGCGCTTGAGCTTTCTGCATGCCGAAGTTCGCCGGGAGCGGTTCGAGCTTTTCGAAGAGCTTCTGACTCGCTACGAAACCGACGGCGTCGAAGTCGATCTTTCACTCGACAACGAGTTCGGACCGCACTGCCGCTTCGACGAAGTTCCGCAGCTTGCGCTCGTGCTTACGGAGTGGCTGCACGACCTGCGGGCAGTGGCCGACAAGGCACAGCAGGCTCAGGGGCGGCGAAAGCGGATCTACGCCCGCGTCCCGGCCGCTGGAAACGACGTCTGGAAAATGGTCGGCTTCGAGATCCCCACCTGGGTCTCGGAGGGGCTCGT
>JAKZVK010000671.1:0-5928 GCA_047516085.1 Bryobacterales bacterium | reverse complement strand
ACCGGCATGGCGCTGCTGAGCCGCGTCGACGTCGAGCAAGGACGCGAGGCGGCACAGGCTGAAACGTCGAACGCTCGCCTTCGGCCTACTTAAGCCGCGGCGCCCGTGAACTGCCCGCGCGTCGAGAACTTCCCCGGCTCCATGCCGAAGTAGAGCGTGCCCGAGTCGGCGTCGATGCCCGACTGCCGCACGTACCAGAAGAGCTGCATCACGTGGTTGGCCGTGTGAATCAAACACAGCGACACGCCCATCTCTTCCGCCGTACCCTCGAACTTCACCTCGCCGGCTTCGATCTTCGAACGCGAGGTCTCGAAGTGCTCTTGGGTCATCTCATCGAGCGTGGTCCGCGCTTGCGCGAAGGCCGCTTTGACCTCGTCGAGCAGTTGTTGCTTGGTCTTGCCGCTGCCACCGTCCAAGTCTGCCGGACGCGGCTCCCAATCGCCCGAAACCAGACTCGCGGCCATGCGGGGGACGGCGTCGATCATGTGCTGGACCACGGCGCGCGTGGTCATCGTGTTCTCGACCGGGCTCCACTCGAGCTGGTCGTCCGGAAACAGCGAGAGCATCCGGGTGATGGGGCCTTCGAAACGGCAGTACTGATTGATGAAGAATTCCTTAGTCATCCTTTTCCTCCGTGGTATGTTCCGTAGCGGCAAGGCGTTCGATGAATCACCTCACCGTCAAAACACTTTACCAGTTAGTTAAGTATTTTGCAAGCGCCTCCCGCGACCGCTTCAGAGAAGGCTCAACCCAGCAGTTCCGCCAGGTCCCAGCAGTTCCGCCAGGTCGCGGACCACGATGTCCGCCCGTGATCGAGAAGGGCTTGCGGGTCGCCAGTCCTGTCCACGGTTAGGACCTCGGTGACGCGCTGGCCTCTCGCTCCCCAAGCTATGTACAATCGAAATCGACGACTCAGCTACTCCGAGATTGCGCAGAGGTAGGGAAATCATGACGACGAACCTACGACGGTTGACGCTTGCCGTCTTGCCGGCCATCGCGTGCCTCGGCCTTCCGGCCGCCGCCGAGGAGACCAACAAGCTGGGCCTGCCCAACCCCGAGAAGCCCGACGTACCGTATCTTATTCACGCCTCGAGCCTCGTCGAGACGGAGCAGTCCAAGGCGACCGAAGAGAAACGCAAGAACGAGTTGCTCTACGCCGTCCCGGGCGCCAACTCCGGTGTGCAGACACCGCTGGCTTCCCCCGAGTTACTGTTCCGAACCGAGAACATCGACCCGCGTGATCTCGCGTTCTTTCGGTTCTCCTCTGTGAAGGGACGCCGCGAACTGCTCTACCAGAAAAAGAAGAAGATCAAGGCCGAGCCGATCCGCATCTCGCTCTACCCCGTGGAGGAGGGCTTGGTCAAGATCCGCGTCGACGACAGCCTGTTGCCGGGCGAATACTGCCTCACACCCAGCGGCGCCAACGCCGTCTTCTGTTTCACTGTCTTCTAGGATGTCGGTACTTTGCGGCGTTCATTTTCGAACGTCCCTGGGAACAACTCCCCCTCAGTGAAACGCGCCTGCTAATTCCGCGAAGGTCGCCAACCTTCCTCCGTTCTCCACCATGAACGCTCTCGCGCCCTGCTCACCGGCGAACGCAAGGATGCTCGGCGAGCAGCGGTCAAACTCCAGGTGGCTCGCCTCTTTGCTTTCATTGACGAGAGGCTTGGCGTGCAGGCAATGGTTCACGTTGCTGCCAACCACCAAGTAGGCGCTGTCTGGGGAGAGCGGTTTCTCGGAAGCATAGTCGGTCAATTCGATCACTCGAACCGACTGACCTGTTTGTCGATGGTCTGCCAACGCGCACGCCGGGCAGCAGAAATCTTTCCGTTCGTTCCCTACGAGCCCTACCACCTGAGCGTGGGAATGCAACGGCCGACTGCACGCCTCACAGACTAGCCCGCCCTGGTCTTGCAGCATGCGCCAACCGTTGTAGCCCAGAGCCAGGGCCAGGACTGAAATCACAACGCCGCCGATCCACACGGAGTGTCGCTTCATGGCTCAATCCTGTACTTCGCTGTTCGGTCCTATCAAGATACCAGGAGTGATAGCCGAAGCAGGGAAATACCGCCGACAGCGGATCGGCCACATCTATTTTCTTTCAGCAGCCCGCCAGACTCGACGAGCGAGCTTCCAGCCCGCAAGCCCGGGTGCCGAGCGCTTCCCACGCTTTCAGTTTTACAGTCGTAGCATTTTCCCCGAATCTCCGTTGAAAACAATTCGGGCCGATAAGATGAGGCCGCAACGGCTGATCGCCAATGTACTCGTCGACGGCATGGGCGCACGCATGGCCGAAGGGGCCGCCGCGGGACTGTTACTGACATAGCTCCACATCTACGTTGCCGACCGTGATCTCGCGCGCCTTGACGTGGCTTGGATCCCCTACTGGATTGCGGGCTCGGCGCTACTGTGGGCAGGGGTCACCGCCGCCCTCGGTCGCCGGGCAACCGCCAAGGTAGAGGACGAGGAACCGGGGGACGACGTGCCACTACCGGACTGTTGCCCTGTAACCCGGTGCTTGGGTAAGGCCGCGTAACAGGAATCGGCATAGCACCACAGCCCGTGCCAAGCACTTGCCTACGGAACCGGTTTCGGGCTTCCGGTTACACTACCCTGAGGATCTGAAGTCGAGCAGGCTCTATCCGCCCTCGTCTTCCTGACCCTCTAGTCCATCCCTCATGCCTACCGTACGCCGGCGCCGCGCATTTGGTTCTTCGCTGACGATGATCGTCCTGGTCGCGATGCCGATCCTCGCCGAAGACTGGCCGCAGATCCGCGGGCCCGAACGCGACGGTGTCTATCGCGGAAGCGACCTGGCCGCGTCGTGGCCCGCTTCCGGCCCCGCTCTGGTGTGGGAAAAGAAGGTCGGCGACGGGCTTGCGAATGTCGCGGTGGCCAACGGACGCGTCGTCCTGTTCCACCGCGTCGGTGACGAAGACGTGGTCGAGGCCCTCGATTCCGAGACCGGCGAGGGGATGTGGTCCTTCCGCTACCCGACGACGTATCACGACAGCTTCGGGTTCGACCCCGGGCCGCGCGCCGGCCCCGTCGTCGCCGGCAGCCAGATCTACACTTTTGGCGCACAGGGGATGCTGCACTGCCTGCGGTTCACCGACGGGAAGAAGGTATGGGGCCTCGACACGCACGCCAAGTTCGGCGTCAGCCAGGGGTTCTTCGGCGCGACCGGCACGCCACTGGTCGAAGGCACGCGCCTGTTCCTGAACGTCGGTGGGACCGACGGAGCCGGCCTCGTCGCCCTCGACAAAGACAACGGCCGCGTCCTGTGGACCACCACCAATGACGAAGCCAGCTATTCCTCGCCCGTGGCGGCCGACCTCGGCGGCAAACCGCACATCGTGTTCTTCACGCGCGACGGCTTGCAGGCGGCCGACCCGGCGACGGGCGAGATCCGCTTCAAGCAGCGATGGCGCTCACGCAGCCGCGCCTCGGTCAACGCCGCGATGCCTATCGTGGTCGGCCGACGCATCTTCCTCTCCTCCAGCTACGGGACCGGGGCGATCCTTCTCAACGTGAACGGATCGGCGCTCGAGAAGGTGTGGTCATCCGACGACGCGCTATCGAACCATTACGCAACGAGCGTTTACCACGACGGCCACCTCTACGGCTTCCACGGCCGTCAGGAGTACGGCCAGGAGTTGCGCTGCGTCGAGTGGGAGACGGGCAAGGTGCGCTGGAGCGAGCCGGGAATGAAAGCCGGTACAGTCACGCTGGCGGGAGATCGCCTGCTGGTCTTGCGCGAAAACGGCGAGTTGATTCTCGCCGAGGCCTCGCCGGCGGGCTTCAAGAGCATCGCGCGGGCGAAGATTCTCGATGGCGTCGTTCGCGCCTACCCGGCTGTTGCCGATGGCCGTCTGTACGCGCGCAACGGTCAACGTCTGGTCTGCGTGGACTTGCGGTAGGCCGCTACTCTCCGCGCAGGCTGCGTCGCAGCGCGACTAGATGCGCCCGTACTCCTCGACCGCCCGCTTGATCGACTTAAACTTCTCGATGAAGGGGTACATAGCGTGCTCGGTCTGGTCGTTGTCGATCGCTTTGTCGAGAATCTCTTTCGCGTGGTCGCGCGGCACGACGGCGACACCGTCCTCGTCAGCGGTGATGATGTCGTTTGGCCGCACCTTCACGCCCGCGCACATCACCTCGATGTTCGAGCCGACGAAGCGGTAGTGATTGATCGACGTCGAGGGGACCGCACCGCGGCTGAAGGTCGGAAACTGGATCTTGCGCAACTGCGGCGTGTCGCGCGCGCCGCCGTCAATGATCGCGCCGACGAAGCCGCGCGCCTTCATCGCGGTTGCCATCAAGCCGCCGATGCCGGCAATGTCCTTGCCGTCCTCGAGCACGATCACGAAAACCGACCCGGGCGGCGCCCCGTCGATCGCGTTCAGCACGCCTTGGAAGTCCTTCGGTCCGTCTTTATGCTCCTCCTTCTTAAGCATCACCGTCACGGCCGAGCCGGCGAACTTTGTGGGGAACAACGGCTGGATGTCGGTCGACATGTGCGCGCGCTGACCCAGCACTTGTTCCACCGCGTCGGCCACCGAGGCTACCTCGACCTGCAGGAAGGCATCGATCAGCGGGTCGCCGGTTTGGGCGATCGAGGGGGCTTCGTCGGCCACCCAAAACAGCGCGGCGGCGAACGCGACGGCTACGGCAAGGGCCAGTCTCTTCAGCTTCATGTCAGTTCTCTCTTCTCCGGCGGATCGCCGGGCGGGAATCCGGAAGGTGTATCAACTCGGTCTGCCGAGCCCCCACGGAGGGCGCAAGCGGGGGGCAACGTCGCGGCCGGACGCAACCGGTGCGTGGCTTCCAAAACGTAGATTCTACCAGTACGGCGGGTTGCGAGGCGGCCAGCCGGGCCGCGCGCGCTACGACGCTGCCGTCGGCGTGGGGCTTTGCTTGCCCGCGTTCTCGCGGCGCCGCGGGCAGGCCTCGCAACTCAACGGGTCGCCCTCCGGATCCAGAATCTCCGGGCCGCCGCAAGACCCACGCAAACAGGGCCGTTTGAGAACAACGCCCACAGCCATCGCCAGCATGATGATGGCGATCGCCACCACGGTGAGGACTAGGATTCCCATTTCATTCTATGCAGTCGATCCGCACTGATCCCAACTGCGTCCATCAACGCTCGCCGTTTCAGTTGGCCCCAAACAACGCCTGGAACTTCGGCGTCGCTTTCTCGGAAAGCTCCTCCCCGCCTTCGCGCACCAGAAACAAGGCCGCTAGATTATATGCCTCGGCGAACCGGAAACCGTCATCCTCGCCCATCACCATCAAAGCCGTGGCATAGCCGTCCGCCCGCATGCATGAAGGGTCAAGCACGGTCACCGACGCCAGGCGATGCGACACCGGACGTCCCGTTCGCGGATCGATCGTATGTGAGAGCCGCAGGCCGTCCTTCTCGTAAAAGTTGCGGTAGTCGCCCGACGTCGCCATGGCCATGTCCGCGAGCGCCAGAACGCGGTGGGGCTCCCGCCTCATGCTCAATGGACGCTCGACCGCGATCCGCCAGGGCTGTCCAGCGCCGTTGTGTCCGGCCGTCCGGACCTCGCCGCCTACTTCCACCATGTGATTGCCGAGACTCGCCTTTGCGAGAGCCATGGAAACACGGTCCACCGCGTATCCCTTGGCGATGGCCGAGAGGTCGCACTCGACCGCCGGCGCCAGCTTCCGCATCGTGTTCGCAAGCTCGTCCACTTTGATTCTATGCCACCCCAGCCGCGACCGAAGGCTCGCCAGTTCCTTTTCGCTGGGCAGTTCATGGCGCTCGGTCGCACCGAATCCCCAGGCCTCCACCAGAGGCCGCACGGTCACATCAAACGCCCCCTCGGTGGCTTCGCTAATGCGCATGGCCTCGGACAGGACGGCGATCGTGTCGGCCGAGAGCGTGACCGGCTCTGTGTCCCGCGA
>JAKZVK010000670.1:0-3372 GCA_047516085.1 Bryobacterales bacterium | reverse complement strand
TTCTCGTCCCGACGCTGCTGTGGGCCAACCTGCGCAATACCTACATTTGGATCGCGCTGCTTGGCCTGCTCGGTTTCGGCGGCATCGGTTTTCTCGACGACTATTTGAAAATCCGGCGTGGCAAGAACCTCGGCCTCACCGCCCGGCGCAAGATCGCGCTGCAACTGCTGGTCACACTGGCGATTGTGGCGAGCCTGGCCTGGCTCTTTTCGCAGGGGGACTACGACCCACGGCTGGTGCTGCCATTCTTCAAAAACCTGCGGCCCAATTTGGTCATCGAGTCGCTCATGGCGAGTCCGCTGACCTATCCGCTGAGCTTTTCGCTGCTGTTCGTATTTCTGTTCTTCGTGCTGGCTGGCTCGACGAACTCGGTGAATTTGACGGACGGCCTCGACGGACTCGCGATCGGGCTGACGATCATCTCCTCCGGCGCGCTGACGGTGTTAGCCTACGTGGCGGGCCACCGCGAAATCGCCACGTACCTCGACATAGCCCGGGTCCCCCAAGCGGCCGAGTTGACGATCTTTTGTGGCGCGATGGTCGGGGCGAGCCTTGCCTTCTTGTGGTACAACGCGCACCCGGCCGAGATCTTCATGGGCGACGTTGGCTCGCTCGGTATCGGCGGCGCGCTCGGGACGGTGGCCGTGCTGATCAAGCAGGAGATCTTGCTGCTGTTCGTCGGCGGGGTTTTTGTCTTGGAAGCGCTGTCGGTGATCCTGCAAGTGGGCAGCTACAAGCTCCGCGGCAAGAGGATTTTCAAGATGGCGCCGCTGCATCATCATTTCGAGGCGCTGGGCTGGCCGGAGTCGAAGATCATTGCACGTTTTTGGATCGCCGGGCTGGTGTGGGCGTTGTTGGCGTTGAGCACTCTGAAGCTGCGGTGAAACTGCGATGAAGCTGGAAGGACAAAGAGCATTGATCGTCGGGCTGGGAGCGTCCGGCCGGGAAGCGGCTCGCTTTCTCGCCGCACGCGGCGCAAGCGTCACCGTCACCGACCGGCAGTCCGCCGCGGAACTGGCTCCCGCAGTCGAAGAGCTGAGCGATCTGAACGTTCGCTTCGAGTTGGGGGGGCACCCCGACTCGCTTTTCACCGAGCAGGATCTGATCATCCCGTCGCCCGGCGTCCCCTGGGACCTGCCGGCCCTCGCCGACGCGCGCAGCAAAGGCGTTGCCGTGATGGGCGAGCTGGAGCTGGCGGCGGAGTTCCTTCGCGGGCCCGTCATCGGCGTCACGGGCACGAACGGCAAGACTACTACAACCTCGCTGATCGGCCACATTTTTCTCTCCGCCGGCTGGGAGGCGCGTACCGGGGGAAACCTCGGCACGCCGTTGCTGGCGATGGTCGAGGGCTCAACCGACGAGCGCTGGAACATTCTCGAGCTATCGAGCTTCCAACTCGAAGCGACCACCAGCTTCCCGGTGCACATTGCCGTGGTGCTCAACGTCACGCCCGACCATCTTGACCGTCACGGGACGTTCGAGGCCTACGCCGACGCCAAGCAGCGCATCCTCCAAGCGCAGACGTCCGCCGACTACGCCGTGCTCAACGCTGACGACGACACCTGCCGCCGTTTCGCCGGCACCGCGCCGGGCCAGGTGTGCTGGTTCAGCCGGACGCAGCCCAATCCGGCCATCGATCCCGCTCCGGGCCCCACTCCGGACCCCGCGGGCGCGCGCGTCGAGGGCGAATGGATCACCTTCGACGGCGAACCCGTTGTCGAGACTCGTCTGCCGATTCGCGGTGCGCACAATTTGGAGAACGCGCTGGCCGCCGTCGCCGCAAGCCGTCTGGCCGGCCTGCCCACGGAGTCGATCGCGGCCGGCGTCAAGACCTTCCGCCCCGTCGAGCACCGCCTCGAGTTTGTTCGCGAGCTCGACGGAGTCGACTACTACAACGACTCAAAAGCCACCAACGTCGATGCCGCCTTGAAAGCCATCGAAGCGTTCGACGGCGGCCTCTGGGTCATCTTGGGAGGCAGCGACAAAGGCTCCGACTACGGCGAATTGAGCGCGCCGTTGCGCGAACGCGCGCGCGGCGCCTTGCTCATCGGACAGTCGGCGGAAAAACTCGGCCGCCAGCTCAACGGCTCCGTACCGCGCGAACAACTCAACACACTCGACCGCGCCGTCGAATACGCGCGCCGTCACGCCCGGTCCGGCGACACGGTCCTCCTGGCCCCGGCGTGCGCCAGCTTCGATCAATTTCGCAATTACGAGCAACGCGGACGCGCTTTCAAGCAACTCGTGGCTGCTCTGCAATAACGACGATGCCGAAACAACTTCACTACGACCGGATTCTGTGCGGAACCGTGCTGACGCTCGTGTTCTTCGGCTTGGTCATGGTCTTCAGCGCCACGGCGGGCGGCGAGGACACCTCGTTTGAAAGGGTGTTGCGCCAGGTTGTCGCCGTGTTGCTCGGGCTGGCCGCCATGCGCGTGCTGATGTTTCTCGATTACCGTCGGCTGAACAATCCCAAGGTCATCGTTCTGGTGTTGGCGGTTGCGATTACCTTGCTTGTCGCCGTGTTGCTCGGGGCGCAGTCCGCGAACACCAACCGCTTCCTGCGCGTCTGGGGCGTATCGTTCCAGCCGTCGGAGTTGGCCAAGCTGGCGCTTGTGCTGTTCCTGGCTTTCGCGCTCGAAAAGCACGTGAGCCAATTGAACGAAAAGCGCACGTTCTTGCGCGTGATCTTCGTGCCTCTCGCGCTGTGTTTGCTCGTTGTGGCGGGACGTGACCTCGGTGGCGCGATCGTGTTGCTGTTGATTGCGGCGGTCATGCTGTGGGCGGCGGGATTGCGGCTCATCTATTTCGTGGTGGGCACGGCGGCTTTGGTTCCGCTGTTCGCGCTGGGCGTCTGGCTCGAGACGTACCGCATCCGCCGGCTGTTGATGTTCCTGAATCCCGAGTCCGATCCCACCGGCGCAGGTTTCCAGATCTTGCAAGCGCAGATCGCTGTTGGAAGCGGTGGCTTGTGGGGACAGGGCTTAATGGAAGGGCGTCAGAAGATGCGCTTTCTGCCGGAAGCGCACACCGATTTCATCTTCGCGCTGATCTGCGAAGAGGCTGGCTTCATCGTGGCATCGCTCGTCGTGTTGGCCTTCGGCCTGATCCTGTGGCGCGGCTTGCGAGCGGCGATGCGGGCACCGGAAGGTTTCGGCCGCTTTCTAGCCATCGGTCTCACGGCGATGATCGTGTGCCAGGCGCTGGCCAACATCGGCGTGGTGCTGGCGCTGCTGCCGACCAAGGGTATGCCGCTGCCATTTATCAGCTATGGAGGGTCGGCCATGTTGATGGCCCTAGCGGCGTCGGGCCTGTTGCTCAACGTCAGCCAGCACGCGGAGTGACACGGCGCTTGATGAGGTTTTGGGAATG
>JAKZVK010000669.1:0-9999 GCA_047516085.1 Bryobacterales bacterium | reverse complement strand
GAATTGCTCCTTGGCTTTGGTGTTGGCGTGCGTCGGGGCCGGCTTCGGACTGGCCGCCGATGTCCGCCACGTGGGTTCGAACCCGGACACCGGCGGATCGCAAGCGGTAGTCGTGACCGGCTCGGCGTTAGCCCACACGGCTCAGTTCTTCCCCGTGGATGGTGGCGGCGACTTGGTGGGCGAGGGAGATGCGTCCGCCCAAATCGAGCAAGCCCTCAAGAACGTCGACGCCGCGCTGCGCGAAGCGGGGTCCTCGCTGGACAAGGCCGTCAGGCTGAACGTCTCCGTGCGCGGGCCCGAAGTCGCCGCCGCGGTCAATAGCGCCGTGGCCAATAGATTCCAGGGGGCCAAACCGGCCGTCTCCCTCGTCGCGGGCGCTTTCCATGATCCGGACATCCTCGTGGCGATTGACGCCATTGCGCCGACGCCGCGAGATTCCGACAGCATCGTCCTTCTGCGTAGCTCCACCCTAGCCGGCGCGTCCGGCACGAACCATGTCGCCATCCTGCCCAAGGGACCGCGGGTCTACATCTCCGGTCGCGCCGCCCGCGAAGGCAACCTGCCGCAAGCGACGTGGGCCACCATGCAACAGATCAAGGCTACGCTGGAGTTCCTCGGCCTGGGCCTCGAAGACGTGGTTCAGGTCAAGTCGTTCGCGCAGCCGATCGGCGAGAGGGCGAAGTCCGAGGAGCAAATCGTGAAGTTCTTCGGCGACAAGGCGCCCCCCATGGTCTTCGTCGAGTGGACCAGCAGCAATCCCATCGAGATTGAAGTCATTGCCCGCACGGGAGGGACTTCCGAAAACGTCATCGAGCATCTCACACCTACAGGCGAGCGTGCATCGCCTGTGTTCAGCCGCATCGCCCGCTTGTACCACCCTTCCACCATCTACACCTCCGGGCTGTACGGGCGCGACGGTGGCAGCGGCTCGGAACAGATCCACGACATCTACGCCTCGCTGATGGGGATCCTGCAACGCACCGGCAGCGACCTTGACCATTTGGCGAAGGCCACCTACTACCCCTTCGACAACGACCCGAGCACGAAGCTCAATGAGATCCGACCGGAGTATTACGATCCCAAGCGTCCGCCGGCGGCTTCGAAAGCGCTCGTGGCCGGCACCGGCGTAAAGGGCCGCACGCTTACCCTTGACATCATCGCCGTGCCGACAAAATAAGCCGGTTTTCGCCACGGCAGGTTGTGGTCTGAAGCAGAGCCCGTGCTACAGGTGCTCAAACCCAAGCGGCCGCAAACGGGAGCGCCGACCGCCGGACACGAGGATTAGCTGCTTCTGAACTCGAATCACCCCGATCGCAGTCAGGCGCACTCCCTGAGTGCGTCGCGGGACTCGAACCTCTGGCGGGACGGTGAAGAGCAGTTCGTACTCCTCGCCGCCATGTAGCGCTTGCTCGAGCGTCGCTTCGGGAAAGCACGGTACGTTCTCTGCTTGAATCTCGGCCCCCACTCCGCTAGCCTTCGCGAGCCGACCCAGGTCCCTTGAGAGCCCGTCACTTAGATCGATCGCGGATGTAGCCGCAAGCCGACGGCACAGCAACCGTCCCAGGGCGAGCCGCGGTTGGGGGTAGAGGTGACGCTGAACGGCGGGGTCTTTCGGCTCGGGATCTTTTCTCCGGAGCCTCTTTCGGATCCGCTCAAAGCCGAGCCACGAACCGCCAAGACGCCCGGACACGTACACGATGTCGCCGGGCCTCGCGCCGCTCCTCCGCAGGGCCTTCCCCCTGGCAACCGACCCTACCACCGTCACGTGCGCGGCAAACCGATCGGCGCGCGACACGTCGCCACCAACAAGCGCCACGCCCGTCGAGCCGCTCAATCGAAAGAGGCCCCGGCAGAAGGCCTCCATCCATACTTTCTCGGTGGCCCAAGCGGGCAGGCACAGCGACAACAGGAAATGGCGCGCCCGCCCACCCATCGCCGCAATGTCGCTCAGACCCCGAGCCAGACACTTGTGGCCCAGCGCGTCGGGCGGGTGAACACCTCGCAAAAAGTGCGTGTTTTCAACAACTTGGTCGGTGGTTAGAAGGGTTTCTTCCCCGCGGCGGGGAGGAGCAACGACAGCGGTGTCATCACCAATGCCCACACGGACCGACGCGTCGAGCCCTCCCGCGGCCCGGCGGCGGAGTCGTTCGATGAGTTCATACTCGTCGAGGGCCATCGGTAGGTAAACGACCGTCTTGACACAGTCCGGATAACTTGGTAGTTTGACTAGGTCGTGCAATCCGCGCGGCAAGGTTCCCTGTTTAGGCTGGGTTCAAGCCGGAACCACGGTACAGAGCCCCCCGCAAGGCTGGTGTCGGTGTCCCAACCCAGTTCATCACGTAAGAACTATCTTATTCTAGTCGTGGCGCACTCCGTCCACGGCCGCATTCGGCGGGTAAACATACCTCACTACGCCGTTCACGTGGTAATGAGCCTCGCGCTGTTCGGATTCATTGTGGGAGTCGGCTTAGTGTCAAGCTACGCCCGCATGTTTTTGAAGGTGTCTGACTACAACGACCTGCGGGAAGAGAAGCAGGCCCTTCTCGAACAAAACGATGAGTTGAAGAAGACGGTCGACGAGCGCAATACGCAACTTGCCTCACTGGGCGACCTGGCAACCGAAGTCTCGATCGCGTACGGCATCAAGCGGCCCGAGGCCGAAGAGGCCGAAGTCGTCGCCGACGAAGGGGTCGGTGCCTTCGCGTTCGACAGCTTCGTCAATCGCTACGACTTCTTGCAGCAGGTCCGCTTGTCTCCCGACGGCGGCGATTCGCTGTTGTACTGGTTGGAAAACACTACGCCCTCGCTTTGGCCTGTGCGTGGAGCGTTAAGTTCCGCATTCGGAGGGCGGCGGGATCCATTCTCGGGAGAAGGCTCTTTCCACGCCGGTGTCGACCTGCGCTCGCCGAAGGGGACCCCGGTTGTTGCCGCGGCCGACGGCTTCGTACGCAGCAGCGGTTGGGAGGGCCAATACGGCAAATCGGTCGTTCTCAGCCATGGCCGGAACGAACTCAGTACACACTACGCGCACATGTCGCAACTCTATGTGCAGCCCGGCCAGATCGTCAGGCGCGGCGAAGTCGTCGGGCAGGTAGGAAGCACGGGCAAGGTCACTTCTTCCCATCTACATTACGAAGTCCGCTATCGCGGCACGCCCGTGAACCCCTACAAGTACCTCAAGAAGGCCGGGTCGGAAACCGCGACGTTCCAGTTGGCGGACTGACCCAGGCTATCCCATCAACGGTTTTCGTGAGACCCTTCGGGGCTCCTTCGAAGCACGGAGTCCAGGCTCCAGATCGCTTGGACGGTTTCCTCTACCTGGGCGAACTCACCCGAGCGCAGCACTTGGCCCCATTCGCTCGGCGACTCACCCCGTCCCGTGTCGGCGGCAGCCGCGGCAAAGCGATTGAGGCTAAGAAGCAAGCCGTTCAATTCGGCCGCGTCGTCGGGACTCGCCGTCTCTGCCGCGAGCAGCAAACTGAACGACCCGGCGACGTCCTCTTGCTCGATCCACAGGTACGCGCGTTCGGCATTCTCCAAGGCCCGCGCAAAGAACGCAAGGTTGACGGCAACCGGCGGCAAGGCGGCGGCAATCTCGTCGATCCTTGAAGGCCGCAGCGCACACCACAACAGAGCTCCGTCGAGAATCTGGGCTCGCACGAGAGGCGCCAAGTCTCCGGCACCTTCCGTGCTGTGATCGCCTGCATCCTCAGGACCCGCTAGGTACGAGACCGAGAGCAGGTCCTCGTCGAGCATCTTTAGGGTGATCTCACGCGCCGGGGTTCCCGCGCTAAACCGGCACGTCTCACGTGGCAGCGTCTCCTCACAGTTGCCGCCTCGCTGCTCCACGTAGGTTCGGAGCCGACTCTGGGAGATCGTTCCGTATGCAACAAAGCGGACGTGCCGGCCACTCATCGACAGCGCCAAGCCGTCCGTTTCCGATGCTTCCAGGAAGCCCGCTTCACCCATCAGTGAGCGGTATGCGCCCAAGGGACTTTCCGGCGAGTCGAGCAGCGCTCGCAATACCGGCGCGCTCCGTAAGCCTTTCACGTCGGCGTAAAGATAGATCCCTTGATCCGGGGGTAGGGCCTGAAACAGCCGCGTCAGCGGATCGGGAAAGACCCGCCACCAACCGAAATACCCCAGCAGAAACAACAACACCGCCAGGGTCACCCACCAGCGAGCCAGCAACGCTCTCACGCTCCGCCAACGCAAGCGTCCAGTATAGACTTTGCGCGGGGTTTCGCCCCCGTGTCGCGATTCGGTGCTAGAATCCGCCTATGCTCAAACTCCATCGTGGTTGGGTGATCCATCTAACGCTGGTGGCGATCTTCGCCGCCATCGGGCTGCGGGCTCTGCAGGAGCCGAAGAACGACTTTCGCTTCGCCATCCTCGGCGACCGTACCGGCGGCGCACAGCCGCAGATCTACGGCCGCGTGTGGCGCGAGATCGATCTGTTCCATCCGGAGTTCGTCGTCAGCGTGGGCGACACGATCCAGGGAAAGGACGACGGCCTCGCCGAGTCGCAGTGGATGGAGCTACGGCCGGTGTGGGCGCGCTACAACCACTACCCGCTCTACTTCACGCCGGGCAACCACGATGTCTGGTCTGAGTTTTCGCGTCAGCTCTACGAGAAGGAGTCCAGCCGCGGGTCCTACTACAGCTTCAACTATCAAGACGCGCACTTCACCGTCCTCGACACCGCCATGCCGAAAAAACTGACGGCCGAGCAGCTCGAGTTCCTCGAGAAAGACCTCGAAGCCAACAAAGACCGTGACCCCAAGTTCGTCATCTTCCATCACCCGTATTGGCTGTCGCTGATCAGAGAGGGCACCACCGACTTCCCGTTACACCGACTCGCCAAGAAGTACGGCGTAGACCACATCATCAGCGGTCACGGCCACACCTTCGTACGCATCGTCCACGACGGCATTCCTTACATGGAGGTGGGCAGCTCCGGCGGCACGATGGCCAAGGGACTCCTGCGCGGCGAGGGGTTCTCAGACGGGCGGTTCTATCACTGGGTCTGGGCGCATGTGAAAGGCTCGCGCGTGTACTTCACGGTCAAAGAGATTGACGGCCCGATGGGCGAGGGCCGCATGTTTCGCGCCGAAGACTGGAATCGCAACGGACCGGCGTTCAACGCGGCGGACCCGGCGCTGTCGATACACCCCGAAACCTGATCGCGCGAGTGGGCAGTGGCTCGGTTCATGGTGTAGGGGCGGACCGCTGTGTCCACCCCGGCGCCGCTACGTTGCTTTCAATTTCAACATGAAGACAAGGCCCATTGCTGGGCGCCACGGCACGGCGGACGCAGCGGCCCGCCCCTGCAAGCTGCATCCTCGACGCTTAGGGATATCGACGGCGGAGCCCTTGCCGAGTTAGAGTGTTGCCTCGCGCACCGCGATGAAGACGTCCGGGCGGCTGCGGACGCCGTTTACCTCGATCTGGATCGACACTTGGTCCCCCGGCTCGACGCCCGGTACAAACGCGTTGACCTGATTCAAGGCCACCAGCGTCGCGTGAAGGACCACGCCGATGATTTGCGCCTCGATGCCGCCGATGAGGACCTTGGCGGCCCCGGCTACTTGCCGCAGGCCGGCTTCGCCGTCGGCGATCGGCCCATCGACTGCCCCCAGGCCGTTCGCGAAGATGACGATCGCACCGCCGACGGGAGCCGCTTGCGTCTCGACGCCGGGAACGGAATCCGGCGCCAGCGCGAACGAGCCGTCGATGACGTCATCCTCTTGGAACTTGAAGTTCTGAACGATGGCGGGGCCGGTGCCGAACTCGAACGTGAAGATGCCCGGCGACACCGGGGCCACCTGCACCTCGCGGGGCAACGATGATTCTCCGTCATGCGTCACGACCACGGTCACCAAGCCGCTGGCCGTGTCGAGCCCCCAAGGCATCTGGGCGTTGATCTGATCGAACGGCAGCCCGAAGTCTTCGCCGCGAACCACCGCAAATAGGGATGCGGGCATGCCGTTGAATGTCACGGACACGCCGCCCAACTCGTTCGGCAGGGGAACCGCGGCCGCATTGGCCGATTCCCAGGCAAACCGTCCGAAAATCGACACGATTGATCCCGGTGTGGTCGGATGCAGCGGGTCGGGAAACTGCACCCCACTGGCTGCGTTGGTGACCCCGTGTTCCGTGACCTCGACATCGCGCATCGGAATCTCGGTGGAGATCTTCGACACGAACGCGTTCGCACCGGGGGGCTGGGTTTCGTTGTACGTCAGGTCGGGCCCGACCAACAGCGGGAAGCCGTCGACCTCCCTTGAAAACGTGAGGCCCGCGACATAGGCGTTGCCGTCGCCGTCGACCGCAAGGTCCCATCCCCGATCGGCTTCGAAGCCGCCGATGTATCCTGCCTGGATGAATCCCGAGCCGTCCCGGTGCAGCTTGGCCAGAAAAGCATCTTCCGCGCCACCATTGAACGTCAGGTCGGGGCCCACCGCGACGGGAAAGCCCACCTCGCCTGGAGGACCCACCTCGCCCGATCGAGTGAACCCCGTGAGGTAGATGTCTCCGGCGTGGTCGAGGGCGATGCCCGTTGCGACATCGCTGCCGAAACCGCCGATGTAGCCCGCGAAATCGAGTGCCGAGCCATCGGCGGCGACTCTTGCCACGAACGCGTCGTCAGCAGCGGTCAGCACCAGGTTGGGGCCTACCGCCACCGGGAAGGTTTCCTCGGTGGAAAACGTGCTCCCCGCCACATAAGCGCGACCGAGGCTGTCCACTCGAACCGCATGGGCGGTATCGGAGGAGGCGCCTCCGATGTAGCCCGAATACTCCAGGCGTGACCCGTCCGGACTCACCTTCGAGACGAAAGCGTCGTCTCGTCCGCCGTTGAACGTCAGGTCCGGACCAACAATACGGGGGAAGGTGTCGTCGACGGAGAACGTCTGACCCGCGATATAGGCAGCGCCCTGTGCATCCACCGCGACGTCGAGGCCGAACTCGCGTGAACCGCCGCCGATGTAACCGGCGTAGGTCAGTGCGGTGCCGTCGGGCTTCACCTTCACGACGAAGGCATCCGCGCCCCCTTTGTGGGTCAGGTCAGGGCCCACCAGAACCGGGAAGCTGTCCTCGGGCGAGCGGGTCTCGCCAGTGATGTAGGCCGCGTGCTGAGCATCGACAGCGATCGCGATACCGTCGTCGACCTCGCTGCCGCCGACAAAGCCGGCGTAGGTCAGCAGCGTCAGGTCCGAATTCAACTTGGCCACAAAAGCATCGCGGAAGCCGCCGTTGTAACTCAGATCGGGGCCGACAGCAACGGGAAAGTCTGTAGACTCGGTGGTCCCCGTGATGTAGACGTTCCCGCCCGAGTCCACGGAGATATCCTGGGCGCGGTCGTTCATCGACCCTCCGAGCCGGCTCAGGGCAAGGAGCGTGCTGCCGTCAGCGCTGACCTTGGCCACGAACGCGTCGCTCGTGCCCGCCCCGCCGACAGGGCCTGGCACGAGCGGCGGCATGAAGCCGAGCGCTGATGTACTTCCGACGATGTAGGCATTGCCCTCGCCGTCCAGGGCGATGCCCACCCGGTCGCTCGACTCCGCCGGCGCGATGTATCCGGAGTACACAACGACCGACGGGTCGATGATGAGAGGCACAGACGGGTCGTGTTCACCGACCTGGAAGGAGTAAACTGTCCTGTCCTGTTCGGTGGCCAAGAGTTCGTAGGACACCGGTATATCGAGGTCGCGTCCGGCAACGCTTTGTTGGGCGACGGGCTTCTCGTCGTAGAAGCTCCCCGTCGGGGTAGCAACGCGAAGCCGCCCCGCGTGATCCATGCCGACCTCGGCACCTTCGTAGGCCAGCCGGATGCGGCCGGGGTCCGCGCCAGGTTCGACGACGAAAGTGTGCTTGAGCCGCGACCCGGAGGCGGCGTATACCAAATCAATACCGGGCCATAAATCCTGGTACACGATCTCTGCATAGGCGGACGCGCCCGTGGCCCAGTTGTCACGTGGGCCGGCGAAGTAGCTGAAGACCGCCTCGGCGGGCTTCCGGCCGATCGGGCGGACTCGCGGATTCGCATCGACGAACTCCACCCTCACCGCCCAGCGCTGTGGCCTGCTTGCCCGGGCCGGGGGCGTCCACCACGACACCGGCCCCGGAGCGGCCGACGGATTCGCACTGGACGGCCCAATCACGTACGTCAGCCCTTGGGCGTCGAAGAGCACCGTCTTATCGCGCCCTTCCACGAAGTACTCCACGGGCTTATGGAGCTGGCCGCGGTTCTCGACGAAATAGAGCGGTAGGGAAGAGAATGTTGGCCGAGTGTATGCTGCGGAGTTCGTCGCCGCATCGGTAGCAGCCACTTTCGGCGGCGACGGCGAAAGAACGACAAGTGCGGCGAGGCAAACGAGTACGAGTGCGGCGACAAGAAACGCTTTGGGAGAGTCCATACTTCGCCGTCTGATTATCCCAGGCAGCGAGGAGCCGCGAATGGAGAGGTTCGGCCCGCCACACCCGGCTCAATCGGGGGGCATTGCACAGGCCCTACCTGAACGGCTCTTCCTTCTTGCCGATGGGCGAGCCACAGCCGGTACAGACGTAGTCGAAAGTTTCCTTGTCGAGCAACACCAGCAACAGGCGCTTGCGCACCGGCATGGCTCGCTTGCACTTCTGGCAGTAGACCTGGCTCACTTCCAGGGCTTCAAAATCTCTTCGTTGGGAAGAACGAGGCGTCACTTCGGTCGCGATTCGCTTTGATGGGCGAGCTTCAGTTTCTCGCAAAGGCGCAAAGAACGCAAAGGTGCCCGGACGCTGGGTGCTCCGGCGCTGCCTGGCTAGTTCCGTGGGATCACCGGCAACAACACGTGCGACGGCCGGGCCTTGGTGTGGTGAATCGTCTGCATTGCGATCTTGACCTTGTCGGTCACTCCGAACGGCTGCCCCGTGTTCAGATTGCGTGCAAACTGTGGGAAGTGACTGCTGGTGATGTCGACTCGGATGCGGTGCCCCGGCAAGAACACGTTGGCCGTGCCGATCATCTCGATAGTGAACTCGTAGACTTGTCCCGGCTCGAGCAGCTTGGGCGCTTCGAGCCCTTCGCGATAGCGCGCCGGCAGTAGCCCCTCGCAAAGGTTGTAGGCCTTGCCGTCCGGGTAGACGTCAACCAACTTCGCGACGAAATCGGTGTCGGGCACGTCGGAGGACGCGTGCAGCACCACCTTGACCGGCCCGACGACCTCGACCGGCTGCTCGAGGTATTCAGACGTATAGACCAACACGTCGTTGCGGCGTTCGACGGGACGCTGGTCGCGCGGACCGGCCGGCGTGGGCGCCCCAACAGCAATTGGCGCCGCCAAGGCTCGGCACCGGGTGGAGCGGGTCGTAACGATAGCGGTCTGGGCGATAACGGTCCGGCGCTGAGTCGCCCGCAGCGGATTCCCAGCGTAGCTTGCCGTTACCGCGGTAACTGTTGGCCTTGCCGCCGCTGTCGAGGTAGAGCTTGGTGTACTTCGTACCCGGCAGCGGATAGGCGTCCGCCTGCTTCCACTCATTGCGTCCCATCACGAAAACACTGACGGGCGGGTCGTCGGTGATACCGCTGTCGATGCCCTTGAGCCAATGGTCGAACCACCGCAACTCGACCGACACGCGGTCAACATTGGCGTGCTCGCCGAAGTCGAGGTCGCCGTGCTTGCGAGAAGGGCCGTGACCCCAGGCGCCCACGATCATGCGGCTCTTGTTGCGGGCCGCCGGCGTCTTGCCGCGCGTGCTCATGCCGATGTACCCGTTGATCGTCCCTTGCACGAGAATGTCGAACCAGCCGCCGAAGGTGTGAACAGGTATCGGGATCTTCTCGTAGTGTTCCTCGACGCTCAGGACCCGCCAGTAGTCGTCGTAGTTGGGGTGCTCGATCCAGTTCTTGAAGAAGTACGCGTCGCGGCCCAACTGGTGCTGAATGTCAAGGATGGGAAGATGCCAAAGTGCCCGATCGTAGCTGACGTTGTCCGGACCGCCCTGCATCGTATGCGGCCC
>JAKZVK010000668.1:0-8885 GCA_047516085.1 Bryobacterales bacterium | reverse complement strand
TATTGGGCCGAGCGCAGAAAGAAAGCCGCGAAGTAGCCCGCCTTCGGCGCGCCGGCGGGTACGTGCCGCACCCGGCCGGAGGTGGCTCCCCCGATGAGCCACCGCGGGAAGTCAACAGATCGCGGGTTATTGGACCCAAGGCTTCTGAATCAGCGGGATTTCGGGCTTTCGGCGGCCAGCGCAACCCACCGAGGCGTGAACCCCGCGATCAGCGAGAACCGGGACCTTCGGCGCGCCCTCGCTCACGGGGCCATCAGCTCGCAGCGCTCATCCATGATCGTCTGCATGCCGCGCCTGAACCGCTCGTTGTCGAACGCATCCTCCGGCAGCGGCACGTCGCACCTCACGAACTCTCGAACCGTCTCGGAGCGGCCCAAGACTCACCTCGATCCACTCCGGCTCGGAGCCGCCCACCCGCAACGTGCCGACGATAACCGCCTTGGCGTCCGCGTCGTCAACGAGGATGACGTCGTGGGCCTCCGGCAGCTGGACCAGGATGCCGTTCGCGCGCGCTTCTCTCGTCGAGTGTTCGTAGGCGAGCTTCAGCCTGACCGCTCCCTGCCTCGCACTGACCGAGCGGATGGGCTCTCCGGTCCGCCTGTACGTGTCGGTGCTGGAAAAGCTGAGCGTGTTCGCTGTTTCTGGCGTGTCGTCCTTGAACATCCACCCCGGCCGTCCGCGCCACACCACGACGACCGCGGGGTGGTGCACGGAGCCCATGGAGATCTCCGCGAGCGGGGCCGGCTCCGTCCCGGCATCTGCCCAGTCGATCCATGTCACCGCGGTCGATGCAGTGATCGACATCGGCTGCGCGAGCGCCGTAGCGGCGCACAGCACGAACAACAAGGCGGTACATCCTCGCATCGTCTCCCTCCCCGGAGCCGGCCTTCCTGCCGTTCGCGCATTCCGAGGCAAGGAGGACCCCGACGATGAGTCTACCGCCTCCCACTCGCACTTTCGCTCGGCCTCACGCCCGCGGCCGCCGCGGCGCAGCTCGCCGACGCCGGGGCCACCCTGTCCCTGGGTTACGCCCAGCACCTCGACGTCCCGCGCCAGAGGACGGCGGTCGAGAACCAGCGACGCCCCCGGCTGACCGCGGTGACGGTCGCCGCGCCGGAGGCGGTCGTGATCGGGTAGCTGCCTGCGGCCACGGCGGCCGCGGCGGCGTTGGCCCCCGAGGATTCCAGGATCGAGAAACCGGCGGCAAGGCCGGACACCGCCAAGGCCGGACACCGCCAAGGCCGCCGCATTCGCACGATTCATGGAACTCCCTCCTGGTCCCGAGGTTTGGAATGCACCTTCGCGGCGCGCTCGACGAACTCCACGTCGAGCGCGCCGCGGGCCACGGCGTGCATACGGCGGACCCGACGGCCGGCCTCGAAGAACGCCCGCGCCTGCCGGTCCCGCCGGGGGTGACGCGCCGTCCACCCCCGATTGCCGACCTGGAGCGGCAGCACGGTCAGGAGCAGATGCTCATCCACCGACCGGATGGTCGGATCAGGGGGCGCAACAGCTACGGCAACGATCCCCACCCGCCGAAGGGATGAAGGCGCTGGGGAGGCCGCCGAACGCGGCGGGGTGGGCCCTGGCCATTGAATCACGCCGCCGCCGGCGCGAGCTACAGGTCGTCCGCACGAGCTGGACCGGGGGCGGAGCTCGCGTGAGCCCATTCCGCGACTGCTGCCGGCTGATGAGGTAGACCATGGACAACCCCGACATCCAGCAGATCATCAGAGACGAAGTGAAGCGCGCGGTACGCTGGCAACCCTACGTGCAACTCGCATACAGATCCTCGTCCAGGGCCTCGCCTATGGGATCACCTTCATCTTTGTCTGGGAGATCAGCGGCCAGATCCAGGATATCCTCGACGTGGTCGAGAGTCTCCCGGGAGCGGCCATCGACGCCATCGACCCCGGTCGGTTCTTCGGCGGCGACCGCTGACACCAGCCCAACCCCCAGGCCGCCGCTCTACGGGCCTCACCCGCCCTCGACGAAGTGACGGGACAGCGCCGCAAACGACGCGTTCGGACTCCGGAAGGGCGTCCCAACCCGACCGCGGCATCTTGTCCATCCGCGCGAGGTCGTCTCCACGCCGGTGGCCCGCGAGGGCGATGGCGCACGGGCTGCCCCCAGTCGAGGCCGGTCGCTCGCTCCGATCCGCCGCAAGGCCACGCCGCCGGCCGGGATCGATCTGGTCGTCGGGAACGCCAGCGTTGAACCAGCGGCGTGGACCGCGCGCGGACCCCGGCCGTCCAGACCCGGCCGTTCGGGGCCCCGGCCCGGCACCCGTCCTCGCCGCCATCACCCTGGTCGGCCGGTGCCAGCGGCGGGCTGCAGTGGACGCCGTACCAACGAGCGGCGTGGTCGGACGCGTTCACGATGGTCCCGTCGGCCCCCGGCGCTCGCCGGCGACGCTCGCCGCCGAGCACTCTGGGGGTCGACTTGGTGGCCATCGCCGGTGTTCCCCAACCCGGCGGAGCCGACTGCGCCGGCTCCGTCTGGCCGCCGAACTCTCGTTGGGCTAGAATCCGAAACCATTGGAACGCGCTCGGGCCGGAGCCCAGAGCGCGTCGAGCGACGGACGATACAGCCCCTGGGAAAACCTATGAGTGTCATAGCAAAGGCAATCGCCGACCGCGAAAGTGAGATAGAGCGCCTGCAGGCGGAGATCAAGGCATTGAACGACGTCGACAAGATCCTCGGGACCTCCGCCCCGACGAAGCCCGCGGCTCGGCGCTCCTCCTCGCGGCGGCCGGCGGCTGCGGCCACCCCTGTCGCGGAGACCGCGTCCGACGCCACGCCGACGAGGAAGCGTCGTCCGATGACGGCCAAAGAGAAGAAGGCGGTGTCCGAGCGGATGAGAGCCTATTGGGCCGAGCGCAGAAAGAAAGCCGCGAAGTAGCCCGCCGCCGGGTCCGTGGCGGGTAGATCAGGAAGTGACCTGAAGCCCTTTCGATGACGTTGGAACAGCCGCTCTACTGCATGGAAGGCTGTGTGTGGCCTACGGCGATCGGCGTCAGCACGCCCTTGGCCTGCAGGAGGCCGGGTCCTATCCGGCTTATGCGCGCTGTGGGTGGTTTGTGGGCCGCGCTATCGGGCCACCGGCCCCTTCATGCCATCCATCTGAACACCGAGGACTTCTACCTCGGGCTGCTGAGGCTGCTAATATGGCGCGCCACTACGTGAAGGTTCCAGCGTTCCTTCGTGACTACTTCCCTGGGGAGGCACCGGACAACTGGAGAGAGACGGTCGTCGCCGACGCCACTGATGGGGGGCACCGCCTGACCGTCGAGCCGATGCCTCCGAACGAGCGGGGTCCACGGATCGCTGTCCACGGAGATCTCTACTACTTCTGGCTAGCTAAGGACCAATTCCGCCCTGACACGCTGTTCGTCATGCGGATTGAGCAGGCCAGAAACCCACGCCGGCAAGTGAGCGACTACTCCGGCACGTTCCAACTGTGGCCGGGAGGACACCCAGAAGTATTCGACTCCGTGGCCGACCTTTTCGGGGGCGAGTCGAACGAGCCCGAGCCCGATGAGGAATTGGAGGCGGTAGCACCGGAGCCAAGCCCGCTGCTGCTGCGGGCCATCGCGGATGTCCCCGCATCTGTCGTCAGCCTGTTCCGTCCGGAAGCTGACGGTGCCGCGCCTCTGGATGTTCCGGTGATGCTTCAGGACTTCCGCAGGTTCTGGCGGCGCTATTACCTACGTGGCCGCCTGGAGCTTCCCCTGCGCCTGGAATCTGTGCTTCAGGGGGGGGTGCAACCGAGCCGGATGGCCCCGGCGGAACGGCGGCTACTGTCCGACCAGTTGGGGCTTGGCGCGCTCAATGTCCTCGTACTCGCCAAGCCCTCCACCGATCGCTTCGCGCAGGTGCTAAGGGCCATCAGTTCGCTACCCCTGGACGCTCAAGGCCGTGCTGCGATGTGGATGACGCTGATTCGCGGGCTCGGGGCAGCAGAACTGAGGCGCGAGTTGAAACAGGTGGCAACAAGCCTGCTCCAGATCCCCGAAGCGCGAGCAGCGGAAGAGCGTCTGATCGCGGACGGCGTTCTGATTGCCCTCCGAGAGGTCTCGGCCCGTGACCGCGACGTGGACCTCCACGCGATCGCAGAGGCTGCGGGCGCCGCAGAGGCTCCACTTGCGCACGTTGCGAACTGGGCTAAGTCGCTCGACTTTGCCGAGCACGCAGTTGAGGAGGAGCCGGGGCCGGCAGCCGACGAGAGTGCCGCAATCGTTCCGCTGGAGCCGCCCGGCATGACACAGTGGATCGCGCAGGTCAGTTTTCCGGATGCCAGCGAACTGCAAAGTCTTGTATCGGACGCGGCCCGCGTCATCACGGCCGCGCAGTCACGGATGGCGGGGGAAACACTGCCGGAACTCCTAGCCGGACTCGATGCGATGCAGGCCTTGCGCGATGACCTCGACAACGGTGTGTCGCGACTCCCGGTGCCGGTGGATGTCACCCAACTGGAGAGTCAGGCCAGGGCTGCTGGTGCGGAGATGCTCTCTCTGCTAGGCGAACTGCCGACGGTGGAGTTCCTCGGCCGATGCGAGGTCGTGCCCGACGACCTCTTGGCCATCGTGAAGCTACTGCGCCGGCGCGAGGATCTGCAACGAGCTCCGAAGTGGCTGGTGTGGCCGGACCAGGACCCGCCGTTGGACTTGGCGACCGCGACCCCGCCGGAACTGGCGTTGCTCCTGGCAGACGCGGAGCGGCGCCAGCGTTGGCAGAAGTTTCTCGATTGCCTGCAGGAGATCGGAGAGCCCGCTGCCGTGGCGTGGCTTCAGCCGCCTGTCGACGGCGTCAGCGTAGACGAGGCGCTCGATGAATGGCTTCGCGGAGCCCGGGCTTTTCTTGAAGCGCTTACACCGGACGAGCGGATCGCAGCGGTACACGGCGATCCACGTATGTCCCCAGCGACGCGCCCGGAGGTCGAGCGCGAGGAGAATGATCTAGCCAACCAACTCTCGGACGAGGCTGGTCACTGGTTACGCAAGAGGGTGAAGCAACAGGAGCTGCCATTGCGACTCACCCAGGCTCAAGCGCTGTCGCGACAGGTTGGCGAGTTCTGCCATTCGACACGATTGGGCGCGAAGTTCGTGACAATCGAGATGCTAGCGCGGTGGGCAGCCCAGTCCGCCGAGATCGAAGCTCCCCGGCAGCTCACGATCAACGTGCGGCACGACTGGGTCCGCACCCAGGGCATGCGGGCCACGCTAATGCTTGTCCAGCACGATCCGCAGCTTGACCTGGCATACTTCGACGCACCGTTGGTGCTCGAGACGGAGGAGCCCCGTGCGTGGACACTCCGCATGGTGTGGAAAATCACCACCGGCGGCTGGCGTGCGAGCTGGCCCAGTGATTACCCCTCCATCGAGCCAGACGAGTTGACGGTTGCCAAGTACCAGTGGCGGCGCGACGAGGAGGACAAGCCGTACCAGCATACGTTCCGGCTCAGGATCCCCGTTCGGGTGCCTCGCGACCGGAAGAAGCACCTCGCAGCGAGCGTTACGCTGAGTGATGCCAAGACGAACAGGGTGATGCTGAACGATCACGTACTGCGATGGGAGTCGCTTGACTTTAAGCCTGCTACTAATCCCATCAGTGTTGTGTGGAGCACGGTAGGCAGCGACGACGACGTCACGCAGCACCCAATTGGGCCACAGTTACGTGCGTCAGAAATTCTCCGTAGGCTTGAAGCGCGTAGTTGTACCGCGGTGATCGCTCCACGCCGCTTCGGCAAGACGACGCTAGTCAACTACTTGGCCAGCGCACTGCCGAGCCGAGGTATCTACGCCGCGCCACCCGTGGTGTGTACCGAGCACCGGCCGTCGTTGAATATCGACTACGGCGCGCTATGGCACCGACTCTCGGAGGCACTCCGTGCGGACTTCGGCACAGGACTTCTCAGCGGCTGGCAGGGGCCGCTCCCTCCCGAGGCGGCATTCGATGCGGTCCGGCGGGCGGCACGGAAGCGGGGAGACAAGGCTATCGTGCTGCTCTTCGACGAAGCCCAGTTTTTTTTCCCGTCTGATCAGGGGCCCGAAATTGGAACCCGGCTCAAGGCGCGTCTCGAAGGCACGTGGTGCGCCGCGGCGGATGACATGGTGCCCGTGCTGTTCTGCTTCGTTGGTCTTCCGGCGCTCGTACAGCGGATCGGGGCAGACCTGACCGGACTGCTGATGCCCATCGAGGCTTGGGACATGACCGAGAGGCAGCTTCGCCCCCTCGTTAAAAAGAAGGTACCGTCGCTCCAGACTACGCGGCGGCTGCGGTCCGAGCTCGCACGGACGTCCGGCAACCTCTACATCCTACGAGTGCTGCTGAATCGTCTTGCCGCGCGGGTGAACGATGAGCAACGCACGTGGGCGTCGATAGATGATTTGACCATCGTAAGCCGGGATCTTGCGCGCGACCTCCGAGAGGGGCGGGAGGAGTCCCTCGCAGCATACATTCGGGACGTGCTCAACGAGGCCGACGACGTCAACATTTGGGCGCCAATGGCCTGCGTGCCGGTCGCTTCCGCGATTGCCCACGTCCGATCGGCTGAGACGTCGTTGTCGCTCGACAACCTGATGAGGCAAGCTGCCGAACGCCTGAGTGAATGGTCACGGGCGAGATTTACGGGCGCGAGCCAGCCGGTCTACGACGAGAAAACCATCCGCCACCATTTTGACAAGCTGGCGGAACTTAAGGTTGTGAGTGACACAGGGCACGTCGAGTCGTCGTACCTTGAGGCTTGGCTGTCGGGGCTGGCACGTCGGCGGACTGCCGACGGTGCGTTTGACGATGCCCTGTTCAGTGGAGGGCAACGCCGGATTCGTCTGCCCACGGCGCCCCAAGTAGTACGAAGGGTCGGGAATACACGAATTCTGAAGGCCGAGGATCAACTCGGGGCTCTCGCGTTCCGTGTGCGTCGTTTCGAGGACGATGGAGATCGCACCGGGTTTCTCGAGAACGTGTCGACGTTCGACAGCCTGCGGAAAACCGTAAACGGGAACGAGGATGGGTCCGCCTTCATCTTCAGGCTGGAGGATGTGGGCCTGTCCATGGTGGATGCGCGGGAAGCGATTCAGATGTACCGCTGGGTCGACGGGGAGGACCTAGAGTCGAGGGTGGGCTGCTTAGCGCCGGAGCACGTGCTCGACATCGGCATTAAGCTGGGGCGCGCGCTAGTGCTGCTGCACCGTCGCGGTATCCTGCACAGGGACATTCAGCCCGGCAACATCGTGATCGACGAGGGCGAGGACGCCTCGGAGGATCTTCGTCCTGTGCTGATCGACTTCGGCTTTGCGCGGGTGGTTGGACGGGGCATGCGGACTCGGCTGTCCGGTGAGTTCGCGGCGCCGGAAGTGTGTGCCCAGCAGCCCGAGTGGTCGCGGGCATCGGACATCTTCAGCTTGGGTGCCACGCTGCGTGCCGTGCTGCACAAGACAACTTCTTCCGACGCCGCCAAGGTCAGAAGAGTGCTAGAAGAAGCCCTCAACGAATCCCCCACGGCGCGTCCATCTGCGGAGACATTCACGACTGAGTTGCAGCAACTGGCGGCGAGACTGCACGTTCAGCAACGCCGGGACACCGCGTGGTCGAAAGTTCGCAGCCGTCTCGGTCAGGGGGTGTACGTGCCAGAGTTGTCCGCGACCGTCAACCGGCATCGAACAGTCCTGGAGTTGCTGGAACTCGGCTCGTACGACGGGGCGCCAGAGGAGCGGCACAGAGTTGTCGCCGATATCATCAACCAGTTCGTCGAGCGGAAACGCAGCAACCTAAAGCGAGTCGCCGACGTAACGAAATCTCGTGCAGTGGAGGTGCTCCACGCCTTGCGTGTTCTGCACGCGCATCCAGAGACGGTGTTGAACAGCGAGCACAAGGGAGCGCTGGCCGAGTACCGGAAGAGCACTGACAAGCTGCGATCAGGGGTTGTTCAAGAAGGAATCTCAATTGTGAGCAGGCACCTGGATATTCCTGCTCTGCTCGACTTGCTTCGAGGTTATGCTTGACATCGATCCGGACGACGCTGGCGAGCACCTGCTGCAATCGACGGGCCGCAGCCGTCGCGCCCACTGCCGGTAGATCTCGCAGAACTGGGTGCGGCGGTAGCCGTTCGGATGGGCCTGGGCGTACTCCTCCCAGAGGAGCTGCAGCGATAACGCCGTCGCGCTTGAGCTCGCGGTGGATGTACGCGCAGTCGAGCCGGACCCGGTCGTGCGCTGGGGCGGCGCGGGCAGCGGCCAGCCCAACCCTCGCTGCGCGGTCCGCTGCAGATAACAGCGAGACCGTGCCTACGCCGATCGCGCAGGCTTGGGCTATCGCCCCGGTGGGACAAACCTCCGCTCGGGCTTGACACGGAGAACCTCACGAATCTTCCTCACCAGTAGCCTCCGATCCCGCGTCGCTGCCGCCGCCACACACGAACAAGCGCATTCCTTCGCCGGACCCCGGAGCGAACCCCGACAAGCTACGCCCGGAACGTGTGGCAGCACGTGGCGGGCGGGAGGTCCGCTGCGGCAGACCGCCGCTTTATCATGGCCAGGACCACCCGCCGCGTCAACGGCCGCCCCGTCAGACTCTTCCCCTGCTCGGTCCACGCTCTGAAACAGCGCCTCCCCCACCGCCTCGAGCCCGCCCGCCGCGAGGTAAGGACAGTGACCGATATAAAGTTGCCAACTGCATCCAGGCGCAGCCCGTTTTCTACGGTTTCGCGCGATTGGCACACGGTAAGGTAATTTCCGTCAGTGTCCTAACAGCCCGTGGAAGAAGTCTATTCGCTGAGCCGACCTGTTCAGGCAGCTTGGCGATGAGCGATTGAGCCGACCAGCCCCGCTGGCGTCCATTGGAAGTCCCAAGAGGCCGTCAGACGCCCCCAGAGCGCGGTCAGG
>JAKZVK010000667.1:0-6794 GCA_047516085.1 Bryobacterales bacterium | reverse complement strand
CGAAACCACCCGCGGGTTCAGGAAGCGTTCGTAGCTCTCGTAGAAGATGAATAGCGCCAGCACCACGAGCGTCATGGCGTTGACGAACGCCGACAACACGCCCGCCCGGTGGTAGCCGAAGGTCTTGGTCTCGCTCGGCGGCTTGCCCTGCACATAGAAGGCAAACCACGCGAGCCCCAGGGCCAGAGCGTCGGTGAAGTTGTGGCCGGCGTCGGATAGCAGCGCCAAACTTTGCGCTTTGATGCCCGCCACGAACTCGATGACGATGAACAACACCGTCACCCAGAGCGAGATCTGGAGTTTGCGTCCCGTGCCGGTGGAATGGGAATGGGTTTGCAAGGGACTCGTTGCCCTCGGGCTCACCAGAGCGGGGACCATCGCCGGTGATCGTCGCTTGCCCGCTCTTACTCTAGAGTGCCGCGCCGAGAGCGGTCAACCGAAAAGATGAGCCCGGCGTCACCCCCGGGGGTGTAAACAGGCTTAAGACGAACGGCCCCTCCGCCGGCGCTTTGGCTTCGTGCCGGCGAGCCGCTCGGATGTGGCCGGTTCCTTGGGAGCCTCCTGGCTCATCCAGTGAGAAACCAGAGCAACCGGGGCCAGTAGAGCCACGGGCGCAATCTGAGCCAAGATCCGGTTGGCTGAGGTGGCGAGCCACCAGTCGACATCGTTGATGCCGCTGGCGTAGGCCAACAGCGCTCCCAGCAGTTGCCAAACCACCAAGGCAGGCAGCAGCCAGAAGCGCCCCGGCGCTCCCAACGGCTTGGCGGCGATCACGGTGGCCGCGAGGACGACGAACGTGAGGATGAACAGGTCCGGGTCAAGTGCTTTGGCCAGCAATGCTTGCAGTGACGTCAGGAAGAGGTCCAATCGGAAGTTCCATCCTGGGACGAATTCGGCGGCTTGGATCCCATAAGACTGCTTCACGAGAAACCACGGGACCAGGACCGCCACGGGGAGCGCCGCGGCAAGCAACCAGGCACGGAGGGGTTGCCTGCGAACCGAGAGTCCGGCTACCACCAGCAACAGCACACCTAGAAGGAAGAACTGCCCCTCGTTCTTCGTCCATGCCGCCGCGGTCGCGGCGACCGATGCACCAGCCAGGTTTAACAGCCCGCCATCGCGGTACCACTCGTAAAGGAACCCCGCGGCCGCAACCAAGTAGAGGGAGAGCGTCGATCCGGCGTAACCCGCGTATTCGAACGCCAGCGAGCCCACCATAGGCGTGGCCGCCACCATGGCGGTGAATGCCAAAGCCGCCGTGTTGCCCGCCCATCGGCGCGCGAAATGGTGGAATACCCCCAACAAGGCCACGAACGAGCAGGGCGAAAAGATCTTGACGGCGTTGTCCGCAACGCCTCCGTTCAGGACGTACAGGAACGTCGCATAGAGCGGCACCAGCAGGGGGTAGCCCGGGTGGCTGTTGACGAACTCCCGATGCCGCGCAAGAAAATCGCCTAGGTTGCCGTCCAGGTAGAAGGCTTTGGCCTTCAACAGCCAGATCGCCCAGGCGTCCCAAGCCGTCAGCGGCATGAGCCGCTCGTAGGGAAGCCATATCAACACCGGGATCAGGACTAACAAGAACAGCGGGACGTCGAGCGCCGAGACCTTCGGCACCCGGAGCGGCACGATCGGGCGCAACAGGGCCGCTCGATGCCGGTACGCCGCAACCGCCACCACCACCAACCATGGCAGCAGCAGTCCCAGCGGGCTCCACGCGAGTCCGGCCAAGCCATAGACGAACATCTGCAGCGACAGGGCCGCCACACCCGCGGCGAAGCCGAAGCTGAGTTTGGCCGCGAGGCCGAGTTCCATCTTTGGCGGGAGCAGAACCCAACCGATCAGGCACGTGATGAGCAGGCCTAGATAGAGCATGGCCGAAGGTTCACTGAACGCGGTAGATGTCGACCGTGTCTCCCGGCGTCACTTGATCGAGTTGTCGCAGGCGCTGGTTCAACCGTCTCTCATCCCAGCGGCCCTTGAAGGGGTCGCGGTTCAGGTTCGCGGGGCTGTCTCGAAATACCGCTAAGTAGCCGCATCCCTCGCGTTCCGCCAGCGGGTTGGTCACCACGTGGATGCGCCGAGGGTAGAGATCGTAAGGGAGCCGTTGCCGGTAGAAGTCCCGCGCGGAGGGCCCTGCGTACGCCAGAACAAGAACACATTCGTTCGCCGGCACCGCCGCCGCGAGTTCTTGGGCGAGGGGCACGGATCGGCCATGAAAGCGAACCGAACGCTCTTCGAGACTCAGTCCCGCAAGCTCCGTCCAGGCCTTTTCTGTGTTGTGGAACTGCTTTTGCAGATGCGGAGTTGCCAGAGCCATCCACAGCACCAGCACACCAGCTACGGTGGCGCTCGAACGTCTCATTGGCAAGCGAGCATCATATCACGCAGGTTGCACCCTTCTGGTGCGTGTTTGCGACGAGCGCAAGCGGGGCCGGAAACACGCTCCCGACCGCGGACGGCTATGGGAGCAACTGACCGCAAATGCGGCAGCGCGAACGGCGCTTCGCGTTGAGATTGCCACACCCGGCACACTTGAAATAAGCCCAGCGAAGGTAGGCGGACGTTATCCACGCGCCGGACCCGAGCACCAGCACGACGAGGCCGGCTTGAAGAAGAAAGTCCATCATCGCTCGTTCTTAGGATGACATTCCTTGGGATGCCCCTGTTCTCGAATCGCTGCGGAGTTCGAAACCGCCTACCCCCAACAACGGCTTGTCCGCACAGATGCGGCACGCGCCTACTCGCTCGTTCTTCGTTTCGCGACTCCCGTGATAGGGTGGAGGGCAAATGAGCCTCGCGCAAGCTCGAGAATGGGTTGACCAAGCATCCCGTATCGTCGGGTTCACCGGCGCGGGCATTTCGACCGAGTCGGGTGTGTCCGACTTTCGCAGCCCCAACGGCGTCTGGGCCCGAAACCGAACAGTTTACTTTCAAGACTTCGTCGCCAACGAGGAGGACCGCGTCGAAGCCTGGCACCAGAAGGTCGAAAGCTGGCCCGAGATGCGCGACGCGAAACCCAACGCGGGCCATCTAGCGTTCGTCGAGTTGGAGCGCCGCGGCAAGCTGACGGCCATGGTCACGCAGAACATCGAGCGCCTGCACCAGCGATCGGGGCTGGCGGCGGAGTTGGTGCTCGAGCTGCACGGGACAACCACCGAGGCGGCCTGCCTGACTTGCGGCGAGCGCATTTCCATGGACGAGGCGGTCGATCGGATCGAGGGCGGCGAGCCGGCTCCGAAGTGTAGCGCCTGCGGCGGCCTGCTCAAACCCGCGACGGTGTCGTTTGGGCAATCGATGCCGCAGGATGTGCTCTTGCGCGCCCACGAAGCCTCGCAGTCGTGCGACCTGTTTCTGGCCGTTGGCTCATCGCTGGTGGTGCAGCCCGCCGCCGGCCTGCCGCTGATCGCGAAGCAGCGCGGCGCCAAATTGATCATCATCAACCGCGACCCCACGCCGCTCGATGAATCCGCCGACCTCGTCTTCCACGCCGAGATCGGCCAGGTTCTGCCGGCGATTGTGGGTCTGTCGTCCGCCGCCGACGTCGGCGCATAGGCTGCTGCGCCCGCTCCTCAGCGCCACGGCTGTTCGTCCCCATCAGCGATAGTCGCGCTTCGCGCCAAGACAAGGTCTGCGTTCGACCGCTACAATAGCGTTCAGCGGACGGGGTCACCGACCTGCCACAGGGCATTCCCCCCACCCCGTCCGTCCCCAACGTGCTGGAGTGGCGGAACTGGCAGACGCACCGGACTCAAAATCCGGCGCCCTTCACTGGGCATGTGGGTTCGACCCCCACCTCCAGCACCAACTCAACGCTTGTCGAGTCATTGAGCTGACAGCCTCCTTCTCTGCCTGTTCCATCAGATTCGCGGCGTCGGCGCCGAGGCCGTCACAACCTCGATGACCCATACGGTTTCGGGCAACGTGAAAACGGTCACCGACGCCAACGGCACCTACGACACCAACGGCAACCTCACCTTCAAGAACGACCCCCGCACCGGCATCGACACCACACTCGTCTATGACGCGCTCAATCGTCCCACGTCGAAGACCTACAGCGGCGGAACGCCCCCGGTCACCTGGACCTATGACGACGCGGCGGCATCCAATTCCACGGGACGCCTGACCGCCGTCAGCACGAGCGTTTCCACCACCAAGACCACCTCCTACGACGCCCTCGGGCGCGTCACCGCCTCCGAGCAGATCATCGAGGACCCGCTGCAACCCGGGACGGACCGCACCTACGCCTTCCTGTACACCTACAACCGTGACGGCTCACTCAAGCAGCAGACCAACCCCTCGGGCCGCGTGCTGACCTTCACCTACGACAACGCCGGGCGCATCGCCAATGCCCGCGGGACAGATCGGGGCCGAGCCCGTGACAAACTACGCCTCGTCGTTCGGCTACGCGCCCCACGGTGCCGTCTCGCAACTCAAGTTCAACAACGGCCTCTGGGAGCACTCCAACTTCAATAACCGCCTGCAGCCGACGCAGATCGGCCTCGGCATGACCCAGGGTGGCACCAACAAGCTGAAGCTCAACTTCACCTACGGCACGACCAACAACAACAGCAACGTCCTTACGCAAACCATCACCCCGCCCGGCATCACGGCACTCACGCAGACGTACACCTACGACCCGCTGAACCGAATCGCGACCGCCGGCGAGTCCAACGGCACGACGACCTGGTCACGCACCTACGGCTACGACCCCTACGGCAACCGCGCCGTCATCGGCTGGTCCGGGATCTCGCTGCTCGCCGTCACGCCCAAGCTGCTCACCGACTTCAGCACCGCCTCCAACCGCATCACGATGGCGAACACGGCCTACGACCCGGCGGGCAACCTCATCACCACGCACCTCAACGAGGCGCTCGTCTACGACGCCGAGAACCGCCAGACCAGCTACACGGGCGGCTCCAGTTCGGGGACCTACTTCTACGACGGCAACGGCAACCGGGTGAAGAAGGTCTCGACTGAATCGGGGACGACGACGACGCAGATCTTCGTCTACGACGCGTTCGGCAAGCTGGCGGCGGAGTACTCCGACCGCGCCCCGCAGTCCCCGGGGACGCACTACCGCACGATCGATCATCTGGGCTCGACGCGTCTGGTGACGGACGAGAACCAGGCCGACAAGGCCCGCTACGACCTGCTGCCGTTCGGCGAAGAGATCTTCGCAGGGGTCGTCGGCCGCTCGGGCGCTATCGGCTACGGCTCCAGCCTCGACCACCGCCACAAGTTCACCGGCAAAGAACGCGACTCCGAGTCCGGCATGGACTACTTCGGGGCCCGGTACTTCTCGGCGAGTCTCGGCAGGTTCACAAGCGCGGATGCTCCGTTTGCGGATCAGTACGCTAGCAGTCCACAAAGTTGGAATCTATACGGCTACGTTCGGAACAATCCGCTCCGCTTCATCGACCCGTCAGGGAATGCGTGCGTCGTTCGCAACGACCGCAGCACATTCGACGACGATAGTGGTGGCCAAACTTGCGCCGAGGTCGATGCTGATCCGGTGGGCGGTGAGTCGACTACCACTTCCGCCACCGTTCCTCTCACAGATTTGCCAGGCCAGTTCTTCGTAGGCTTCGGTGAGTTCTTCCTCAATGGCCAGCCGCAGGGTGCAGCGGTGATGGGTAATGCGTTGGCGGTCGGAGCGGGCCTCGAGCTTGTGTTCTTAGGTACTTCGTCCGCAAACTTGGCGGTCGTCGCGGCCTCTCGAGCCGGCGACGACTTTCTGAGGCTTGCTGCACCCCGAATCGCCCGGATAGTGCAAGGCGCCAAACTCACCAAGCCGGGAAGAGGATTTTCCGCAAGCAGCGATTTACGAGAAGGTCGGCGGTTTCGCTCAAGCTACGAAGGATTTCCAATCGCTCAGAGGGACCGCGAAGACGTTGGGCCCGGTGCAGGTGAAAGCACTCGCAGATGGATCAAAGGTAGTCCTACGAAACTTCAGCAGAGACACTCGACCCACGCTAGAGATCCAGCATGCCACCGGGGAAGTGACAAAAATCCGGTACAACTGATGACTCCCATTACAGAGCCACTAGAGGTCGAAGAGTATCGCAAGCTGGTCGGTGCAATGATGCTGACACAGGAGGAGGCGTGCGAGTTCAATGCTAACTGGATTAGTGAACGCGGATGGAAGGTCGTGCCGGTAGAATCAATGGCCCGCCTCCCGCAACCGGATATCCCTCGCCTCGCATCGGCTCTCAAACCAGGATCAAGCCATTGTGTCGCAGTTGCTACGGAGCCTCTCGGCGATATGCCAGGCTATTACCTGGTGTCAATTGATGAGACGGATTTCCTAGCGGTGAACCGTGAGCTTGGCCTCTTCCGCTTCCTACTCACAGATGGTGGTCGTTCGTGGGCCATTTCCTGCACTGAGTGGTACAACCTGTTCGCCGCCCAGCCGGCGCTGCTAGAGGCGATGTTGGGTAAGTCGATAGATGTGGCGCGGGAGGAGTACGTTCGTTTCGCTTCCGATCTGGCGGAGAAATCCGATGAGCCACTCCTCCAAGTGGCTTCGCATTATGCTTCTCTGTAGGCCGCTGGGCAGTAAAGGATAGATTGCTACTTTTCGATGACGGAAAAGTCAGGGACAGGCTGGGCTGCACCCCTGTGGTGAGACAGCGTAAATAGGGACAGATTGCCGTTCGCTAGAAAAAGGTTTCCAGCGCCGTCCTTTTCTCCGATACTATAACCGGCCGGGGAAGCGGAGGCGGGCTCTGCTGGGGAGCAACCCGCCAAGGAATACCCGGCTGGAAACTCATCGAAACGATGAGCGCCCGGAGCGG
>JAKZVK010000666.1:0-4980 GCA_047516085.1 Bryobacterales bacterium | reverse complement strand
TCTCGCGAGAAGGCTGCTTGGCCGGACCTCGGTGCGGCAGCGCACGACGAGGCTTCACAGATAGCGTCACAAGATACCGTCCAGGCGGGACAGGAAGAGGACTTCTCACCCCGGCCCACCTACGTCGTCGACTCCATTCCTGGGTTGGAGACCCCCACCGGCGACGTTGTCACCAAGCAGACAACTGAAGACGCACTGCAGGCCTTGCGCGACCTGGTCAAAAACAGCCGCGATGGGACCATCTCGGCGGCTACCGGCGCAGATAGCAGCGCGGGGGGAAGCGAGGAGCAAGTCGGCCTACCGACTGCAGATGCCCCCGATCCTCCCTCTCAAACCGACGAGCGAATCGCCCCTGGTGCATTGTGGCATGGCGAGCTTGCCGGGGGTTCCCCCCTCGCTGCCGCTGCCGGCGAGACTCCCGAGTCTGAGGGTTTCGAGATCCTCGACGCGGCCTTGGCGTCGGCGATGCAATTCGAGCCTGAAGCTGAGTCCGAGAGCCCGGCCGGCCCCGACCTGTTCGAGCCGGCGCTGAGCGCTGAATTCGAAGAGGATCCCGTCGCCGAGCATGCCGTCTCGTTGTTGTCGCGCCTGACCGAACACGAAGCCGGGACACCGCTCGAGGGACTTGACGCCGAGTTGCCGGCCCAGGTCGAGGACAACGAGCCCGCGCACGCGGCGTTCGAACAAACCGTGCTGAACCTGTCTGGTGGCGAGGCCCTATCGTCCCCCGACGCGGCCAAGGAACTCAACGCGGACGTGGAGGCTGAGCACAGCGCCACGGAAGACGCCAGCGCCGCGGCAGACGGGATCGCACGACTGACGGAGACGACTCCTCCGGACGTGGAGATGCCGTCCGGTCAAGTTGATGCCGACGTCAAATTACTTGCCTTTCCAGTTCCTGCGCAGGGGGCGACGGACGAGCCAAGCTACACTCCGGCCGAAGCGAGTCCCCCGGGTTCCGACCGATCGCGACCGGTTGACATCGAGCCCCACCTCGAACTGCTGCCTATCGAACCGAAGGCGTCCCTCGGCTCCTCCCAAACGCAAGCGGGATCGGATGCGAACGGAGCCTCCCAAACGGAGGGTCCGACGTCGGTTCTCGCCCCTGCCCTCCCGGTCGCCGAGGCCCCGGAACTCGGGGTGGGGCCGTTGCCGTTGGAATCGGCGTGTGGTCCTTCGGAAGCCGAGTGGGTGATCGAGGCGATCGGGTGGCACAAGGCGTTCGACTCTCTCTTGGACCCGTTGACGGTCTGGGGGGTGACGGAGGCGGATGCTCCGGCCCCGGTCCCGCTGTTGACCGAGAACGAGGGCCCGATGGCGCCTCACTCGGAGGCTGTCCTGCCGCAAAGCTTGCTGGCCGGCCACGAACCCGAGGCCCCGGGACCGGGAGAGCTGATCGTAACCGAGCTGATCTTGGCGGAACCGGTCGCCCGTGACTCGGAAGCGATGTTGGAGGAGATGGATTTTGAAACCCAACGGTTCTCGGTAGGTTGAGCGTTGCCGGTGGAGCGCTGGAGACGGAGGGCCGGGAAGCTGGGCTTCCCCGGCAGAATCCGCTAAGGGCATAAGGGGGAACAGCCGCTTGAATCGTCGGACGAATTGAGGTAAATACCCGACTGCAACCCCGAGGCGGCCAGTGTACATTTTGAATGGTAGCCCGGTTGCGTCAGGGGGTGATTTGCCCTCGACGCCTTCTGGGAACACGTGAATGAACATCTTCGGCGACTTGCGCAGAGCGAATCCGGTGGAGCCAGAGGCCGTGCCGGCCGAACTCGGCGCTGAAGCCCAGCGGGCCGAGTCCAACGGCGACGCGCCGGCGCCCGCCCCGCGGCTGGTGGAAGACTTCGCCGAGCTGTCCGAGCCATCACAAGCCGCCCACGAGGAGGTCAGCGAGGCAACGCAACACTATGCCGCCGCGGTGCGGTTCTATCTGCGGGGGCAACTCGATCAGGCGCTGGAAGAACTCCTCAAGGCGAGAGAAGCCGGCGAGGATATGGCCGAAGTCAACACGGCCATGGCGCAGATCTATCTCGAGGGCTGCGACTTCGAGAAGGCCTCGGAAGCCTACGGTGAACTGGTTAGCCTGGATCCGACCAACGGCGCGGCGCAGTTCAACCTAGGGCTGGCGCTGGAAGCGATCGGCCGCTATGAAGGGGCGCGGGATGCCTTCGCCGCTGCCGTCGAACATGACCAAAAATTGGGCGACGCGTACCTCGGGTTGGCCGGGGCCTGTCTCAAGCTTAAGGACCTCGCAGGCGCCAAGCAAGCCTATCACGCCTATCTGCAGTTTGATCCGGAGTCGTACACCGCGATCTTCGGGCTGGGTGTGGCGCACCAGTTGGAGGAGGATTATCGCGAAGCCGTCGAGTACTACCGGCGGGCACTGGAGTTGAAGCCGGAATCGGAAGAAGTGCTCTCGAACCTGGCGGGCCTCTATACCGAGACCGAGCAGTATGCCGAGGCGGCCAACTGCTTCCGGCAGATCCTACAGTCCAACCCCGAGTCGGTCAAGGCGCTCGAGGGACTGGCATTTACCTGCTACCGCGAGGGCTTCCTCTCGACGGCACGCACGCACTATCAGCAACTGGTGAAGGTCAGCCCGGACTCGTTTGAAGGCTGGTATAACCTCGGACTCGTCAATCAGAAGCTGGAAGAGCCGGAGGCCGCGATCGAGCCTTACACTCAGGCTCTGCGGCTCAGGCCGGACTCGATGGAATCAGCCCTCAACCTGGGTGCCTGCCTGCAGGAGCTGGGGAGGGACGACGACGCCAGGACAAGCTACGAAAGCGCTCTGAAACTCGACCCCAATTCGTTGCCGGCACTCTACGGTATGGGGATGCTGGCCGAAAAGACGGGCAACCTGGAAGCCGCGGTCTCGTGCTACTCGACAATCGCCAAGATTACCGACTCGCCCGAGCCGATCTTCCGCCTCGCCATTGCCATGCAAAAGGCTGAGGAATGGGAGAAGGCCGCCTCCGCCTACGAACGCTGCACTGAACTCAAGCCCGACTGGGCCGACGCCTGGACGAACCTGGGCGTCGTTCACCTCAAACTCAGCCAGACGGATCGCGCCGGCGGCGCCTTTGAGAAGGCTCTTGAACTACGTCCCGATGCAGCGGAGGCGATGCTGGGACTGGCTTCGATTCGGGTGCGCGAGCAGGACCTCGATGGCGCGCGCAGCCTCTATGGCAAGCTCGTCGCTCTCAAGCAGGACTCGCCGGAGATTCTATTCAACGCGGGCTTACTCGAGCAGAAAGCCGGTGAGCATCAAAAGGCGCTCGACCGCTACTTCGAAGCCCTTGAGCTCAATCCGGACTTCGCCGAAGCCCACCTGAACCTCGGTTCGGTGGCCCGCTCGTTGGGCCGCGAGGAGGAAGCGATCCATCACTTCGAAAAGGCTCTCGAACTCAAGCCGCAACTCGCCAAGGGCTATTTCGTGCTCAAGCCGATGAAGATTTCAAATCCGTCCCCCCGCTCGCTGATCCCGGCCGGCGTCAAAGACTAGCCTGCATTTCTCACCACCTGACGATCGAAGCACACGATAAGGCAGCCACGCCTTCGTTGCGCTTGCTTGCCGTGCTCAATGTACGGTCAAGTGCACCTCCGCGCGCCAAGCGGCTCGCGTCTCGTCCTGACGGCCTTCTCATGCACTTCGCCTCGCCACGTGGTGAGAAAATGCAGGCTGCCTGCGTCTCTCAGGTGCGCCGAGCGCTTCAGCCGCCGATGGCCTTTCGCACGAGGGCACGCAGTGAATCCGGCAGATCGAGTTGAAGGGCTGCCTTGTGACCTCGCGGCGACATCTTCTTCCAGGTGCGCCGGAGGATGGTAACGAGCTTGTCCTCCTCGTGCTCCCGCGCGAAGTCCCGCACGTAGAACTCGAGGAATACCAGGCAAATGACGTCTTCGAGCAACTGGCAGTCGGGATCTGTCTTGAGGCGCTCCTTGCGCAAGAGTGACTGGACGCGAGAGATCGTTGCCTCGTCGTAGCCGACCTCTTGCAGAATCCTCCCCGCCGTCGCGGCGTGAAACCGGCCGAGATCGGTCCGCCAGCGGCGATAGCCATCGCGGCCCTTGGGGTAGTCCTCGCGCGGAATCTCCCAGCGGCGTATGTTCTGAGAGCGTACCGCGAGCCGCAACGCTTCGGAGGCCTCGGGCTCGAGCTGGTCTAGCCACCGGCTCATCCGTCGGGCATAGAGAAGCTCCTTGAGGTGCTGACGCCCCTCGTGGACTTCTCGGTTGGGATCCTCGCTGTTGGCCTGATCGAATCGCCCGATGGCTGACTGGAAGCGGGCTGACTGGGCGTGCTGCACGTTGCCTATCATCGGTGCGCCGCTTGGACGGGGCCGCCGCCGGGTGCCTTCATCAAGACCCCGATCCAAGCCCGATCGGTGAGGGGGGATGGCATGCCGGTGGTCTCGATTCCGCAGTCTTATTCTACTCGGCTTGGGTCTGGTCGCAGGGCGCGGCATGCCAGACCGCTCGCTGAGGTTTCTTAGTTTCGACATCGGCAAGAATGGTTCTAGGCTAGGACCTTCCAAGGTGCGAGGAGGTTCGTGCCGGACCGCTCCCTGACTCGGACGAGCCGGAACCAAAAGGGTCGCCGTGTCGGACCGGACAGAGATGAGGCCTCGAGGGAGCGCGCGGGTTCACACCCGCGCCTCTGTCTCGGCCCCTGAAATTTTCTGCCGTGCTTGGCAAGGATTTCACTCGGTAGGTGCTGACGGTCACGGCTCAGTTTTTTGGGCGAATCAAGCTCTCTTGATACACTTAGACGGCGCTCATGGACTACGATCTGTTGATCATCGGTAGTGGCCCCGGCGGCTATGTAGCGGCCATTCGGGCGGCGCAATACGGCCTGAAGGTCGGCGTCGTCGAGAAAGACCCAAAGCTTGGCGGCACCTGTCTGCATGTGGGCTGCATCCCGACCAAAGCGCTACTGCACTACGCCGACCTCTACGAAAACGCGCTGCACAGCGAGGA
>JAKZVK010000665.1:0-3196 GCA_047516085.1 Bryobacterales bacterium | reverse complement strand
AAACTCCGCGGAGCACGGCCATCTACTAAACAATCTTGGCCTCTCAGCCGCCCACCGGAAGGATTACGAGCAGGCCGTCGAATACTACGAACGCGCCCTCGCCATTCGAGGCGGAGCATCGCAGATTCGGGCCAACTTGGCCGTCGCGCAACTGCGGCTCGGGCGTGACGAAGAAGCTTGGGAAAACTTCGATCGCGCCGCCGCCCGCGGGCGACACCCGGGGATCTTCCAACTGCGAGGAGCAGCGAACTTCGAGCGGGGACGCTACCGCGAAGCCGTGGCCGATTTTAGCCGCGTCGTCCGAATGACGCCCGAGGACGCGGAGGCCCGCTACAACCTCGAAGCCGCCGAACAGATGCTGCTGCAGAGCCGCCCGTAGGGACCGCCCCCCCTCCCCCGGCCCCCGTGTGCCGGTCGATGGAAAGACCGGCTCGCATCTGCGCCCTTCACCTGCTCCCCAAAACCACCGCATCAAGATCCCCCATTCCTCCGGGGATGTGAGCCAAGACCTCGAAGCGCCTGCCGAACTCGCGCAGCACGTACTCCGATGTGTGGAAGGTCGTTTGATACCACTCCGGGTGAATTCCCCGAAGCTTATCGGAAGTACAGTGCAGGATTCCCTTTCGGATGACTTGCCGTGCGATCTCGGGATCGAGCCTCTCCCAAACCGCTTGGCTGTACACGGTCAGGACCAGCACCCCGCCGGGCCGCAGGATTCGCCGGAACTCCTCGAGCCACAGAAGCTGATGCCGCTTAGGCAGATGCGTGAACACGGAAATCGCATAGACCAGGTCAAACGTCTCGGCGCTGTACTCAAGAGGCGGCTCCTGCCCGTTTGTGCGGAACCGCGCAAAGGGACGGTTGGCACGGCACCAGTTGACCGCCTCGTCGTCGATATCGGTTCCATGCAGGTCTTTCTCCGGGTGGTCGAGCCCAAGCCAGGAGATCGTGCGGCCGCAGCCGCACCCGAAGTCCAGAACGCTCCGCAAAGAGGAGAGCGGCCTGCCCGCCGCCTCGAGGCTCGCGGTAAGGTCTTGATTCGAACGCTTGCCGACCCGAAGAAAAACCTCGAGGCTTGGCGTCCCGCTGACTCGGTAGCGAAGATAGGCCGGCGGAAAGCGGTCGCACCCACCCGGGCCTTGATGCGGGCGTTCGCGGAGGTCCAGCAGTCGGCACCAACTCCGCACAAAGCCCCGGTAGCAGGGATAGTAGAGCGACTTGAGGGCGTTGCGCGTCCGGGCAGGAGTCGCCACCTTGATGTGACCGATCGCCGACATCGCCTCTGAGATCAACGTCTCCTGGATTAACGTCTATGGGATCAACCTAGCGCTACCCCCCGATTATCGCTACATCGCGCCGCTCCTGTGCCGAACGCACGGGCGTCGGGCTGTGCGGACATCACCCAACTACGGACCGTAGTAGGGCGGAGTGTGACGATGGATTCGGTGATCGGTTTCGGCAATCAAAGTCGGACCGACCCATCCAAGGGCAGGCTCCGGCTAGGCCACAGCCCGCGGGCTGGTTGTAACCTGCGCAAAATCTGTACGGAACAGCACACACGCGCCCTGATGGCACTGGAATTGTGCGGCGGAAGTCGATAAGATAGAAGGGGTTTCTAGCTTTGCACGTCTTGACTCAACGACTCCAACGCGGTGCGTTGATTCTGGTCTGGGCGACGTCGGGGTGGTCCGCCCCGCCCGGCGCCGGGCATGCGGCCGGCTCGACCGCACCGGCCGACCCTTCTTATGCGAGTGCGGTCGCCGCCCCCGAGGCCGCTGCCGCACCGACTTCAGCTGCCTCCTCCAGCGGCAACCAATCCACCAGCAACGCGTCAGCCAAGAGCGCGTCCCGCAAGGTCGATCCTCAGATCACCGAGATGAAGAAGGCGCTGCGCGTCTTCAACAAGGAGGCCGAGCGTCTGGGGCTGTATAACGTCGGCCCCGGGAGTGCGCCGAATCAGAGCCTCGCGGACCTGTGGCACGGCCGCATCTACGAGTACATCCGCAACGACGCCTTCGACGCCGTTCCGCATGAGGTCGTGCAGCGCGGAGGCGAGCGCAACGTCCTGCGGCGCAATCAGTTCGGTTTCAGCGTCAGCGGTCCGGTGTACATCCCGAAGCTCTACGATGGCCGCCGCAAGACCTTCTTCACTTTTTCCTACGAGGGGACGCGCCAGCGCGTGGGACGGTCGTTCTTGAATACCATCCCGACGTCACAACAGCAGCTTGGCGACTTCTCCGACTTGGTCAACAAGGCGGGCGCGCCGGTGACGATTTACGATCCCGAAAGCACCCGTCTGAACCCGGTGTTTGACCCCTCGCAGAATGTCTCGACGTCGAACCTCCAACACATCCGCGATCCGTTTCCGAACAACGTCATTCCGGTTTCGCGACTCGACCCGGTCGCCCGGCAGATGGCCGGCCATCTGCCGCAGCCGAACATCAGTGTCGGGCCGTTCCTGCGGAACAACTACTGGGTCAACCCGCCGGCGACCGACCGCCCCGACGGCTTCCTCGCCAGGGTAGACCACAGCCTGTTCGAGCGCCACAAAATCACCGCCGACCTCGCCTACTCGAAAGGCTTCGAGGCCTCTCCCGAACTCTACCCGAGCATCGCCAACCCGGGTTCGCCCGATCGTTTCTTCAACGAACGCCGCTTGACCGTGAGCGACACGTTCGCCATTTCTCCGATGTCGATCTACACCCTGCGCGGCCGGGCCCGGTCAAGGACACGGCGAACGGCGGGCCTCGAAAGCGACCACGACATCCCGGCCGAGTTGGGTTTGGAGGGTGTGAGCGGGACTCTGTTTCCACGCATCGAGTTGCGGGACTTCCAGGCACTGGGCTCGCCGCAGGGCTCGCAGTATCGCAATGCGTGGAACAGCTACGGCGTGAACAATTCGCTGAGCCTGCGCCGCGGCCGCCACTCGTGGAGGCTGTGGGCCGAGGTATCGCGCTACCAAGTCAACACCTTCAGCCCCGATTCGCCGTCGGGCTACTTCCAGTTCAACGATGACCTGACCGGGTTGCCGGGCATCATCAACACCGGTAACTCTTTCTCCAGTTTCTTGCTTGGCCGATCCTATCGATCCGAGACGACCGAGCTGTTGCAACCCACCTACTTGCGGCGCACTTCGATCGAGTTCGGCGTTGGCGACGAGTATGAAGTCACGCCCAATCTCACGGCCACGTTGCGG